>JBAZCG010000019.1:0-39238 GCA_041671085.1 Desulfurivibrionaceae bacterium
AGCGTGAAGGGGGAGTATGCCTTGAAGCAAAACACCGAGGAGATGGCGCTTGCAGCGCGCCTCGGCTTGACAGCAAACCAAGGTGTCACAGTTAGTGGCGAAATTAACAGAAACCTCCTGGGCTCCTTCAACGACGAAGAGGATGCCCCTCTCTCCCCTGCGGCAAAACCAGAAACCGCTTTGGGGGATATAAACAATATTTCCGGCCCGGCCATCTCTGGGGCAGGAGAAACACTCCCGAACTTGCAAGATGAAGACTTGCCAACTACCGCCGCAGTTGGTACTTTAAGCAACTCAACAATTGAGTCAAAAATAAGCGGGACGATACCTCGGCCGGACACAGCCCTTGCGCAATCACCCGCAGACGAAAAGACTCTTCCAGAAGAACTCCCCTTTGCCCCAGGAACACCTTGGCTCAAACCAGAAGTCTTGGCTCGCTCCTTTGCGACAAAAGCATATAACCAAATGCTTGAGATAGCGAGTAACCTCGGGGAAAACGTTGCGTCAGAAGCCTAATCGTCCGCTGCGCTGATGTTCTTCTGGAGTCTTTATAACTCGGATTGAGCCCCCTCTCTCCAGGAGCAAGCATGACAGAAAACAACGTCATCTGGCATCGCACAAGTGTGACCAGAAATCTTCGCGAAACAGCCAATGGCCACAAAAGCGTGAATCTCTGGTTTACCGGACTTTCCGGATCCGGCAAATCAACCCTGGCCCACGCTGTGGAAGAACGCCTTTTCAGCCTGGGATGCAAAACCTATGTCTTTGACGGGGACAATGTTCGGCATGGCCTCTGCAATGATCTTGGCTTTACAGAAGATCATCGACATGAAAATATCCGGCGCATAGGGGAGATGGTCAAGCTGTTTCTTGATGCCGGAATTATCGCGCTGACCGCCTTTATTTCGCCCTTCCGCATCGATCGGCAACAAATATGCGCACTGCTCGGCAAAGAAGATTTTATTGAAATATACTGTCGCTGTTCCGTGGAAATCTGCGAAGAACGCGATGTGAAGGGCATCTACAAGCGCGCCCGGCGAGGAGAGATACAGCATTTCACAGGCATATCCTCTCCCTATGAAGCACCGGAAAATCCGGCCTTGTTACTTGATACGGACAGCAAGTCCCTTGAGGACTGCGTCGAAATCGTCATCAGGTATCTTCAGGAGCAAGGATTGTTCGGGAAAGGGGCACCAAAAATGCTCCCGAATTGAATGGGGAGGGTATTTCAATTTTTCCCCGGCTGCGGAATCGGCCCGACGACCAGATCCCCATTTTCCAAACCGTAACCAAGTTTTTTCATCATCGGCCCAAACCGCTCCCACACCTTTAAGATCATTTGCTCGGAAAGTATTTCCTTAAAATATCCTACTTCTCCCCGAAAAAAGAACCGCTCTCCCCTCATGGACGCCTCGCCAAATCCCTGCTCTCCTTCAAGGGCCTGAAGATTTTTAAAGCGATTGGCCACTATCGTATCGATGATGTCGTCTTCCGTAACCTGGATTTTAAAAGCACGGGCCATGCTGCGCACGCAAGTAAAAGGGTGCGACTTCATATCTTCATAACGCTGTACCAGCACGGGGAAATCGCGGGCGGACATCCAGGAATCGGAAAATTCATCCCAGCTTGTGCATAATACCGGAAAATGAGTGGAAGATTCGCCCATGGTGGTGGTCGGCTGGGCAAGGAAATCAAAAGCCCCTTCCGCATCAAAACCGAAATGATTCATGCACGAACACATTACATCAAAGGGATTGCGCACCACGAGTATGGCGGCAAGTGTCGCTTCAGGTGGGATTTGAGGCGCACCATGAAATTGCACATACGCCGAATGGGTTTTCATCAGGAGCTGTTGGCCTGGAAAATCATCGCAGACTGCGATCAAGGCCTTTGCCCGTGCTATAAGGCGATCCGCCGCCATGGGCACCTGTTCCGGACCCATGTATTGCGCAAGCATCGCCTTTGAAGTGCAAGCCCCACTTATCTGCCCTCCATCACTCAGGTCTGCCGTTCTCGTTCCGGTCACCAGGGACCGGAGGAGAAAACGGGTCCAGGTGTTTCCTGATTTTGGAAAACTGGCGATCCAGATTATCTTCTTGGTCATGCAACGCATCTCCTTACATTTCTTCCGCCGAGATGGCCCAATGGGGCTTAATTTCTTGGGCGAAATCATATCCCAACAACCCACTTTTCGCCTTAAAATTGTGCTGGTTGCTTAAAACACGGTATCCGGGTGGCGCGCCGAATATACAGGATGCCTGCACTGACATGAAACATCAAAATAAATGCTGACGCGCGCGGGGCATGGCATACTGCTGGCGGGTATGATGCGGTGAGGCCGTGCCCACCTCCATGTGCGTACGCCCTTCCGCGTCGCACCAACAAAAAGACCCCGCCTCCTTGTGAGAGACGGGGTCTTTTTGTCAACTACCCCTCGGTGAACTGAGGGATCAATCTCTTAAATAAATTTCGCTGCAAGCAAAGTACCAGAGTTGGTGCCCTGCAATAAAACCCACGTATCAGCGGTTGCAATGTTCCGATCAGCAGCGACTGTGGTATCGAGGAGCAGCGTGTCTGCCCCCGCGCCATCTGCAGTAATAGTGAAGACGCCCGCGGCGTAATTACCAGAGAGGAAAATGTTCGTGGTTGCAGTAAAGGCTGCTTCGTCCAGCCCGATCCCCGTAACCAGAACACCACTAGTACCTACGTTCATTTTATCAGTTGCACCGACAAAGCGGTTGACGATATCAAGGCCGCCGCCAAAAGTGATCGTCTGTCCTGCCGCGATGACACCAGTGGTCGTATTAGCAGTACTGGCTATACTATCACCATCAGCCTGGACAATCGTGTCCACCGAAGCATCGAGGGCAAGGGTGATACCATCAGCACCCGTGCCACCGGTAATGGTGTTCCCAACAGTCGACACCGCAGTACCAGAAAGATTAATGGCAATGGTATCGTTGCCGCCACCCGTACTAATCACATTGCCTGCAGTGTCTGCCGTCTCCATGGTGACATTATCAGCAAGCGTAGAAGTTGTCACATTAACGGCACCAGTGCTCGAGGTTGCGTCCACTGTGGCAGCTATACCTGCGCCGGTTACAATAGTCTGGGCGCCTGTAGTGGATATAGAGGTTACATTGGTAAGACCAATACCACTAATATTCTGCGCACCTGTAGCAGATGTTGCAAACACCGTGGCAGCACCTGTACCAGTGACAAGAGTCTGCGCACCTGCGGTGGAGGTTGTTCTGAGTATTGTCGCACCTGTAAACGAAACCACCGACTGCATATCAATCGCTATCGCACCGGTGGAGGATGTCGTTGTCAGATCTACCCCACCTACATTGAAGTTTGCCTGAAATCCGGCCCCGGTTGTAATGCTCTGTGCGCCAGTGCCTGTTGTGGCAATCACAAGATTTTCGACATTGGTAATGGCATCCAACTGGGTGTCAACCAACGTCAGAGCAACATTAATGGTGGGGAAGATATTCAACGTATCAACACCGCCGGCACCATCTATCACCATAGTATCCAACTGAGGAACGGTGAGGTTGAAGATGTCGGCAGCACCACCACCACCAACGGGGGCGAGGGTTCCGACGTAATTGGCCGTATCGAGCAGGAAACCGGCGGCGGCATTGACCGTGTCGGTCAAGGTGGCGGCACCGTTGTTGTAGACCAGGCTGGTGACCGCACCGGCAACCGTGACGGTCAAGGTATCGGTGGCGCCACCATAGATCTGCAAGGTGTCGGAGGCGTCGGAGAAGGTGAGGGTGTGCGCCGCGCCAGCCGTTCGGGCGCTGATCATTACCGTGTCGGCACCGGAAAAAGCGGCGTCGTCGGTAAAAATCAGACCAGCCTTACCGGTCAGGCCAGTGGCATCCAGGTTGACAATGGCTGCGGCAACACCGCCGCCGATGGTGCCGTCTTCCGCGTTGACCGTGATGGTCTCGGTGGCAGTGACGCTGGCGGTGTGGTAGCTGTCTACCATGGCATCGACCACCGCATCGGTCAACTCCATGACCAGGGTATGGACACTCGCCTGATCGTTATTGAAGACGATGGTGCCAACATTACTGATACCGGCCAAGTCTCCTGTCGTTACCACCGCGCTATTCCGGATCTCAAGAACGTCGCCGTTGGCTACGGAGTTGGTGCTGTCATCATTATCCACTGCGCCACCGTCGATCACATTGGCGCCATTGACGGTGTTGTCGGAAAGAATGAAGCGGTCAGCCGTTCGAGCCGCGCCTTCCTCACCATTGTAGCTGAAGTGGTTGGCAGCGGAAAGGCCGGTGGCGGTGATGGTTGCGGCAGACACTACGCCAACCCCTGCCGTTGCGGCAATATCAACGGTATCGTTGGCCGGATCGTTGTCGTTGATGATGGCGATGTTCGTCCCGGCATCGGTAGAGTCCACAAGCCCGTTGGTCAGGGTCAACGCGTAAGTGGCGCCGTTGCCCATCAACTGGATCTGATCCATGCCGGAAACATGGGTCCACTCGGAAGCGCCTAGAAGACCGGCCACGTTACCACCGAGAGCCAATGTATCGGTGCCGGTCCCGCCGGCAACCGTATCAGAGATAGTCAAGCCGGCTTGACTATCGGCCAGCTTGTCGAAGATGACCATATCATCGCCGGAACCGGTGGTGATACTCTGTGTGGTCCCGCCAACGCGCAGGGTCAGATCTCCAAGGTAATCCCCGGCAGAAACCGTTGCGGCCACAATGGCGCCGGTGTTGGCGGCAACGGTGTTGGCAAAACCAACGCCGTCCGCGTCAGTCCCGTTAGTAGCATGACGCTGGGTGTTTTCAATTGCATCCAGGTCCAGGAAGTCGCCGGCCACGCCGCCCTCAATGGTCAGAGTGCCGGTGTGCGCGGCAACGGGGGGAAGCGACACGGTATTGGACTCTGTGTCGTTGTCGGTGATGGTAAGGCTGGTAACGGTGTTGGTGGCATTGCCGGCACCGGTAGCGACAGCACCCGTTGTCTGATTAAAGGTCAGATCGCTGTCAGCATAGACGGTCACATTAAAGCGGGGCTGATTATTAACACCATCATCAATGGTGATGCCCGCGGCGGTAACGCCGGAGGCCACGTCCATGTTGATCACGGCATCGGCAATGTCGTTACTACCGGAACCGCCATGCAAAACGGTCACGCCTGTTGCTTCCGCCGCAGTCATGTTGGCCAGGTTGAAAGTAGCCGTGTTGCTGCTGATGGTCTGGTTCTGCACGATCATGGTCTGATCACCGTCCATCTGATCCATGTCCACATGCAGAGTAGAAACAGCACCGGTCAAACTCAAGCTCAACGAGGCCGCCTCAACGCCGGTCACCTGGGGAGTGGCGTTGTTGATAAGAAATACGTTGCTTGCCGTAGCGCTCATGGCCAGGGTGTCGTCGCCGTCGCCGGTCTCGATGGCATCGTTGGTGCCGACCTGCTCTGGGGCAGCAGCAGTACTGTTGATGCGGATGGTGTCAGCGCCGGTGCCGGAGGTCAAAGCAAAAGCAACGGTGCCCTGGGTGGCGCCATCCGGGGTGGTTCCCATGAGTGCTCCGCTGATATTGAAATCCAGATTACCGGTCAGCTCGGCGGCATCAACGGTGGAGAGAGAACCCGCACCATTGGTGATGGCGCCGACAGTCAGGTTCTGGTCGCCGGAGATGTTCAGGGTGTTGGTATCCTCGATATCGAGGTTGGTGGCGATGGAATTGGCCGAACCCTCGGAAACAAGGTTGACTGTTTCCACCCCCAAATTCGCTTGAAGCAAGTCATCATTAATCACAACCGTGGCCAGGTTGACGTCGTTCAGGGTCAGGGTGGTCGCGTCGGAATTGCCGGCAACCGCAGACTGCGTGAAGAAGAAGTTCACGGTGTCTGCCTGGTTTTGGCTGCTATGCGCGATGGACAGGTTGGTCGGTACCGCAGTCATGTTGTCGATGGTGGCGTTGCAGCCGTTGTCAAGACGAGTGATGTTCACCGCGTCCACACCGGTTGAGTCCTGCAGATCCAAAATCGCGCCAGTGCTGAGGGCGAAGGCTACATTGATGGTTTCGATGCCATTCAAGGTCGGCATGATGTTCAGATCTACAACCCGTGTATCATCGTCAATATAGGTGAAATGCAAAGTGGGGTTGGTACCGGAACCGGTCAGCACGTCGTCGTCGTTCAGGGTATTGAGGGAATCGTTCCCGCCGGGGGTCCAGCCGCGCGGGGCGCTGAAGATATTGGCCGTAGCGGTATCCTGGCCCGTGGTCAGGATATAGGTGCCGCCGCCGACGATAGCCTGCAGGTCAGCCAGATCCGTCTCGGCAGAACCTGCCCCGATGGTGTAATCATATGCAGTGGAAATTCTCTGCTGAATGGAAGAGTACGCAGCACCCCAAGTCGCATCCGCAGCGCCGACAGAAGCAAAAAAATTCTCGGCCGCAACCATCAGCTGACCACGGGTGTAGCCCTCATTCAGAGCGCCGACCATCCAGCCCTGAGCTGCGGTCATGGCAGAGCTGCTTACGCTGGAGCCAAGCAGGTTGGACATAAAACCGGCAGCAAAGGCGGTGTCAGTGGTGCCGGCATACAGGATCGAGGCTGCGGCATTGTTAATGGCCAGGCCAACTGCGGCTGAGCCATACTGCTCATAAGCTGCGGACAAATCTCCCATGTATCCACCCGGAGCCGCACCGAAGCCACCGACCATATAGTTAACAATTTCTTTTGATTGCGTTGCATTAAGAGCCATACCTTTCCCCCTTTTTTCCTTGTTTAAATCGAGTGAAGCTCACCAACTCATGGAAAGCTCCATTGCACACAAAATAAAACACACAACTCCGGAAACAAATCTCCGTGATTAGGCTACATGAATTACCTTCTAATATCAAACATATATTTAAATATGCCCACAAAAAAACAACTAAAAAATTGCAAATTCCCCATTCACCACTCCCCCAACCTGATATCGGTAAAAAAGTGACTACCCTCCTCCCCACAAAATTGTGGCAGGATCAGCCATAGCCGCCTATATTACTTACAGTGAAACACAAGGCTGCTCGGCCTGTTGGCCTACTTTTTTCCCAAAAGTCTCTACCGACCCAAAATTATTCACCTTAACTAAAAATCCCATGTCCCCATTGCACAGCAACGGCAACACAGTCTCTCTTCCCGAAGCCCTAGAGAAAGGCATAGAGCATCACAAGGCCGGCCGCCTTCAGAATGCAGAACGGCACTACCGCTCTATTTTGACCAAAACGCCGCAACACCCTGAGGCCAATCATAATTTGGGTGTTCTGCTTGTTCAGGCAGGTCGGGCCTCAGAAGCCCTCCCTTATTTAAAGGCCGCCCTCGAAAAGATTCCGGATCATATACAATTCCGGATATCCCATGCGGAAGCTCTCCTCGCTGCCGATCAACCCGCCGAGGCCCTTTGGTGGATTGAACAGGCCATTGCCAATGGCCTCGACCATCCCGACCTCCGAAATATCCAGGAGCGTGCCGGCAAAGCCGCACTTGGCCCAGCATCCGATTGGTCCGGGGATGGTAGCGGTCTTGCCGCCGAAATCCAGACGATCAACAGCCTCTTTTCGCATGGGGCCTTCCGTGACGCATTGCTACGCGCACGCTGTTTTACGGAAAGATGGCCGGATCATCCCTTTGGCTGGACCATCGTCGCCCTCTCGCTCCGGGCTCAAGGGAGCCTGGACGAAGCATTTGCCGCCGCATACCGGATGGCGGCCCTGGCTCCCCACATTGCAGAAGCCCATGTGAATCTGGGCGCCATACTCAAAGATCTCGGACGCAAGTCGGAAGCGGAAGCCGCATACCGTAAGGCTCTGACCATAACACCAGATTTTCCCGAGGCCCTCTCCAACCTAGGCTTTCTCCTCCACGAAAGGGGAATGACCAAAGAGGCGGAAAGCGCATACCGGCAGGCCCTGACGATTAAACCCGATTTTCCTGAGGCCCTCTCCAATCTGGGCTTTCTTTTGAGCGACACCGGAAAGGAAGATGAGGCGGAGGCCGCCTACAACGAAGCGCTGCGCCTGAAACCGGACTACTGCGAGGCATGGAACAAGCTGGGAGTGCTACGCAAAAAGCAAGGCCGCCCCCAAGAAGCACTTACCGCTTTTCGCAGTGCCATCCAGGTAAACCCACAGGATTTGGAGGCATTGAATAACCTTGGCGTCACGCTCCGGGAGATGGGCCGTCTCGACGAAGCAGAACGCGCCTTTCTGTATGCACTTAAAATCAACCCGCGCCTTGCCGCCAGCCATAACAACCTTGGCAATGTTTATCGGGAGCAGGCCCGCCTTGATGAGGCAGAAAGCGCCTTCCGCGAAGCGCTTGCCATCAATGCCAACTTCGCCGAAGCACACAACAACCTCGGCTCTGTTCTCATGCTCAACGGTCGCCCATACGAAGCCGAAGAGTCCCTTCGCCGCGCAGTGGGAATCGACCCGCTCCATGCCTCCGGCCACCACAATCTCGGCAATGTTCTCCGTAATCTTGGCCAGTTGGCGGAAGCGGAAAAATCCTTTCGCCTGGCGCTGGAACTCAACCCAAACATCGCGGAAGCGTATCAAGCCCTTGCCCACACAAAACGCTTTACCAAAGACGACCCCGATCTCCGCCATATCGAAACCTTTCTTGCCAGGACCGGCCTCTCCACCACGGAACAAATCTATGCCTACTATGCTGCGGGCAAGGCATACGCGGACATCGGCGATGATCCGGATCTGGCCTTCGGCTACTATACGGAAGGGGCAAAACTCAAACGGAGCGAGTTCAACTACGATATTTCCCACGACGAGGCCGTATTCGCAGCCATCGCGGACCATTTTTCCGCAAACTTTCTCCGATCGCTCCCCTCAGCCGGAAACGCCACGGAAAAGCCAATTTTCATTGTCGGCATGCCACGCTCCGGCACCACCCTCACCGAGCAGATCCTGGCCAGCCATCCTCTTGTGCATGGCGCCGGCGAGCGGGAGGATCTGTCCAAGTGCCTTGTCCGTCTCAGCCGGGCCTTGTCCCGCCCCTATCCACAATGGACTTCCGCCATCACTCCGGAAATTCTCGCGGAAATCGGCCAAGACTATTGCCAGAGTGTCATCGAACCATGCGATAATGTCCGCCACGTTACGGACAAGATGCCGGATAATTTCCGTTTTCTTGGCATCATCGCCATGGCGCTCCCCAACGCCCGCATCATTCATGTGCAGCGCAATCCCATGGACACCTGCCTTTCGTGCTTCACCCAGTTCTTCAGCGCCCCCCACCCTTTCTCCTACAATCTCCATGAACTGGGACGTTTCTACCGCGCCTACCACCAGCTCATGGAGCACTGGCGTAACACGCTGCCGCCGGGCATGATGCTTGAACTTCGATACGAAGATCTGGTGGGGAATCATGAAAACGAAATCCGGAGGCTCCTTGACCACTGTGGTCTGGAATGGCACCCGGATTGCCTTGCATTTCACACCACAAAACGGCCCGTGCATACCGCCAGCGTCATCCAGGTTCGCCAGCCACTGTACAAAACATCCGTGGCCCGCTGGAAACGCTATGAAAAGCAACTTGGTCCGTTGCTGGAGGCCCTTGGCCCTCTTGCCCATACAGCGGAGTAAGGCCGTGCCCGATTTATAACGGCCTTCCCAGAGGCTGCCAGTACGCCTTTCTATCTTGTTGACATATCCGGCTTGCCGTCCAGCCCCGCGCTTCATAGGCAGCGCAAGTTTTTTAGCGTCAGCATCTGGATTGATGATCAGGTAAACATGGTTTGTCATCAGGCTGTATCCGTAAACCAGGCAGCCGAGCTTTTCTTTCCATTCCTGTAGGTTGTCCAGATAGAAGAGAAGTCATCCGTGTTTGCAAAGACCACTTGGCGGTTGTGGACCCGTTGGATGATGTGGTGAGGGTAACTTGAGATTATGAGGCAGGCTGTTCTCGGCAAGAAAAAAGTCTATCAGCTCGGTTTCTGACAGGCAAAAAATACGGCAACAAATAAATCTGTCCCGCTTTTTCCCTAGAGCAAAGAAAATCCCCCAGCCTGCTTGCGCAAGATGGGGGATCGGTTTAACGCGCCCTCGGTACTATGAGGGATTGAGGGGCGTGAGTCAACAACTCAACAACGGCCCCTTTGTTTTCCGGGGGAAGGTCAATCAGATTTATTTTTCAAGCGTGGGAAGATTGGAGAATAGGCGAATGAAATGACCTGACCTCTTTTTCAACTCGACTACCGACGGCAGCCTTGGCAAGTTTCAGGTCATATGAAATCTGAAGGTTTAACCAGAATTCCGGCGTGGTGCCGAAAAAACGGGAAATACGTAGAGCGGAATCAGCGGTAACAGCACGAGTACCGTTAAGGATAGCCGTAATGCGATTGGCCGGAACATGCAACTCGTGGGCAAAGGCATTGGCCGTCATTCCAATCTCAGCAAGCTCATCCTTCAGGATTTCACCGGGATGTATGGGTCGCATTGAGTTCATCATACACTTCCTTTTCAATGGTAATCAACTATCTCTACGTTATGTGGGCCATCTTCCTGCCATTCAAAACAGATACGCCACTGCTGATTGATTCTAATACTCTGCTGCCCCTTGCGATCCCCACTCAACACCTCAAAACGGTTACTTGGGAGGTTAATGAGGTCATCAATACAGGTAGCGCTATCAAGTATTTGCAATCTTTTCTCTGCTTGCCGTGCA
Organism: Desulfurivibrionaceae bacterium; assembly: GCA_041671085.1. Classification (GTDB taxonomy): domain Bacteria; phylum Desulfobacterota; class Desulfobulbia; order Desulfobulbales; family Desulfurivibrionaceae; genus Thiovibrio. Next base: position 10,705 of record JBAZCG010000019.1, read on the forward strand.
AAAGCCTGAAAACGAGGAACTCGTCCTCCGTGAAAAAGTTGTTCAGTATGTTTGCAGGAAAAAGAACAAAGCATAAATGCAAGATACCAATTTTTACGCTGTACGTCAACCGTAAACAAGATAAGCCCTGAGTGGCTCTGCTTCGGACTATGAGGGATTGAGGGGCTGATGGGGAGTTAGTCAACAACTCCACAATGGCCCCTTTGCTCTCTCCTCTTTTGTTCTCTCAGATTATCGGAAAAAATGTCTTCAAAATGAGGGCGCCAACCCCACCCAGCAAGATGCCAAGCATCCATTTCACAAGAGTCAAGTCAGCGTATAAAGGTGCCAAGCCTATCTGCAAGTCTTTTTTGGTAACGAGATCAGCCTCGCCGGAGGCCTCACGAAAGGCTTCTGCAATGGCCTCGGCTTCGGAAGGCGGAATCCCTGCCGATTCAAGCTTTTTTACAAACTTCAAGGTATCAAACGTTATGGTAGCCATGCTGCCACACTATCAATCCAACCGCCAAAAGTCAAGCAGGGGGAACGCCCCAGTCTCGGCCCCGTAAAAGTCATGGGCATAAAAGGGCATAATAGACGCTTATGTAAACAGGGTGAGGGGAGGCAACCAAGTCAATGTGTTAAGTACATCCCTTTCTTCTCCCTAGAACAAAGAAAATCCCCCAGCCTGCTTGCGCAAGATGGGGGATCATTTTAACGCGCCTCGGTACTATGGGGGATTGAGGGGAGTTAGTCAACAACTCAACAATGTCCCCTTTGTTCTCGATTTTTCTTGTATAACGCACAAAAAAACCCCGTCTCCTTGTGAGAGACGGGGTAGAAAGCTTGCACCTGCACCCCTCGCCGAAGCGAGGGGTGCCTGCGGAAAAAATTAGACGAAAGACGCCAGTGCAGTCGGAACGGTAGAAGTACCGGTCAGGGCAACAATGGTGTCAGCGCCGGTGAGGAGAGTTGCATCAGCGGCAGTATTCTGCATGATGTAAATCGCATTGGTACCGGCCAAGGAAACACCAGTGATGGTCACTGCGATGGTATCACCGGCATTAGCCCAGAAGTTAGCATTGGCAACAATCTGCGCAGCACGCGCAGTATTAAGGTCGGTCAACAAAGTACCCGCTGTTGCACCGGTAGTGGCAACGGCAACTGCAGTGGAGAAGTCCGCACCAGCAGTTGCTGCAAGAGATACCGGAACAACTGCCAGGTCAAGGAAGTCAGTACCGGCGATAAAGTCGGTAATTTTATCCAGTGACGTGTCGGTAGATTGAGCGAAACCAGTGATGCTGAAGACATCAGCACCCGCACCACCGGTCAGGGTATCAGCACCCGCACCACCGAACAGGATATCAGCACCTGCACCGCCAACGATGGTATCAGCTGCACCACCACCCGTAACATTCAGTTTCAGAGCAGCATTGGTGATACCTGTTGCGTCAATGTTCACAGCAGTAGTAGCCGCAGGCAGAATTGGGTTGTCGGTGGCAATAATGGTCAGGGTCTCACAGGTGGCTGTAACAGTCGCGGCCGTGGTGCCGACTGCAGCCGCGGTGCTGTTGACCATGGCGTCCAAAATGGTATCGTTCAACTGCAAGGTAGAAGTCTGCACCGAAGCAGTGTCGTTGGTGAACTGGATGGTGCTGACGTTGGTGATGGAAGCAAGATCGCCCACCGTCACTACCGCAGCGTTACGGATTTCCAAGACATCAGCGTTGGCAATATGGCCGACAGCGGTACCGGTTATTACACCACCACCAGCGCCGGTTACAACCGCGCCGCCGTCAACAACAGCGGAACCGTTGATATTGGCATCAGCGAAGATGAAGCGGTCAGCGTCATTGGTGGTAGTAACACCGGCAGTCGCATCGGTCTCCTGACCGTCATAGCTGAAGCTGTTGTTTGCGGACAAGCCACGGGCGTCGATGGTTGCACCGCCGTTTCCAGCCGCAGCAACAACGGCACCGTTATCGTTGATAATAGCCAGCATATCGGTGCCGTTATTGTCGATAAGGTCGTTGGTCAAGGTCAGGTTGTATGCGTTGGTAGCGCCGACAGCATTGTTGTTGGCGGTTGCATTACCAACCAGACGCAGGGTCTCAAAACCGCTTACATTGGTCCACTCGGAGGCACCCAAGCTCAAGCCGGCGGCAGTGCTGCCGTCGATTACCAGGGTATCAGCGCCTTCCCCACCAACAACCGTGTCGGAAATGGTCAGGCCAGCGCGGGTATCGGTGTGGTCAAAGATCACGGTGTCATCGCCAGCGCCCATGGTGATGGACTGTGCGCCGGTGGCGGAAGCCGCGTTGGTGTCAACACGGACCACAACGTTGCCGGCATACTCGGAAGCATCAACGGTGGCAGCACCGATCTTCACCTGAGCAGCGGTAAGGGACTGATCCGCAATAAAGCCAGCGGCTGCGACAGTGGCGCCGGTAACATCATAGCCGTACATGCCGCCGTTGGCGCCGGCAGTGGTGGTATCAAGGTTCATGTAGTCACCAGCCACGCCGCCGGTCACGGTCAGGGTGGCGGTGAGCATGGCCTCGGATTGAATAGCAACCGTGTTGGACTCAGTGTCGTTGTCGGCAATGGTGAGGCTGGTAACGGTGTTGGTGGCATTCATCGAACCGGTATTCAACGCACCTGCAGCGGTGAAGGTCAGATCGCTGTCTGCATTCACCTGGAAGTTGAAACCGGGTTCAGCGTTGACGCCATCATCAATGGTGATGCTCGCGGCAGTAACACCGGAAGCCACGTCCATATTGACCACTGCATCAAGAATATTGTTGCTGCCGGTACCGCCATGCAAAATGGTCACGTCTGTGGCTTCCGCCGCAGTCATGTTGGCCAGGTTGAAAATGGCATTGTTACCGGTGATGGTCTGGTTCTGCACGGTCATGGACTGATCGCCGTCCATCTGATCCATGTCCACATGCAGTGCAGAAGCTGCACCGGTGATAGCCAAGCTCAAGGTGGCAGCCTCAACGCCGGTAACCTGGGCAGTGGCGTTGTCGGCCAAGAAGGATCTGGCGGCAACATCGGCCATGGCCAGGGTGTCGGTGCCGTCGCCGGTATCGATGGTGTCATTGGTGCCGACAGTATCAGCGGTGATGCGGATGGTGTCATCGCCGATGCCGGAGGTCAGAGCAAAAGCAACGGTGCCCTGGGTTGCGCCATCCGGGGTAGCGCCCATGATTCCGGCGCTGATGTTGAAATCCAGATTACCGGTCAGCTCGGCGGCATCAACGGTGGAGAGAGAACCAGCACCCAAAGCGATGGCGCCGACGGTCAGGTTCTGATCGCCGGTGATGTTCAGGGTGTTGCAATCCTCAATGGATAAGGCGGTGTTGATGAAGTTGGCAGCACCATTGGAAACAAGGTTGACCGTTTCCACACCCATGTTGGGGAGGGCCAAATCGTCATTGAGCAACACTGTGCCCAGGTTGACGTCGTTCAGGGTCAGGGTGGTCTCGTCGGAATTGCCCGCAATCGCAGACTGAGTGAACAGGAAGTTCACGGTGTCTCCCTGGTTCTGGCTGCTGTGCGCGATGGACAGGTTGGTCGGTACTGCGGTCATGTTGTCGATGGTGGCGTTGCAGCCGTTGTCAAGACGGGTGATGTTCACCGCATCCACACCGGTGGAATCCTGCAGGTCCAGAACCGCGTTAGTGCTGAGGGCGAAGGCTACATTGATAGTCTCGATGCCGTTCAAGGTCGGCATGATGCTGAGATCTGCAACCCGTGTATCATCGTCAATATAGGTGAAATTCAGGGTGGGGTTGGTTCCGGAACCGGTCAGGACGTCGTCGTCGTTCAGGGTGTTGAGGGCATCGTTGCCGGCAGGGGTCCAGCCGCGCGGGGCGCTGAAGATATTGGCCGTAGCGGTATCCTGGCTCGTGGTCAGGATATAGGTGCCGCCGCCGACGATAGCCTGCAGGTCGGCCAGATCCGTCTCGGCAGAACCTGCACCGATGGTGTAATCATATGCAGTGGAAATTCTCTGCTGCAGTGAAGAGTACGCTCCGCCCCAGGTCGCATCCGCAGCGCCGACAGAAGCAAAGAAATTCTCGGCCGCAACCATCAACTGACCACGGGTGTAGCCCTGATTCAGAGCGCCGACCATCCAGCCCTGAGCTGCGGTCATGGCAGAGCTGCTTACGCTGGAACCAAGCAGATTGGACATGAAACCGGCAGCAAAGGCGGTGTCAGTGGTACCTGCATACAGGATCGAGGCTGCGGCATTGTTAATGGCCAGGCCAACTGCGGCCGAGCCATACTGCTCATAAGCAGCGGTCAAATCGGTCATGTATCCACCCGGAGCCGCGCCGAAGCCGCCGACCATGTACTTTACGATTTCCTTCGATTGAGTTGCTGTAAGAGCCATGCTGTTTCTCCTTTCTTCCTTTTTGAAGTTAGACGGCGCCTATATGGACAACCGTCACCTTATTCACCTAACAGTTCTACGACTGTATTAGCAGAATTCACGAACAATGCAAGTTTTTTTACTATAATAGAAGCAGCTTTTCCGCGACCAAGCAATCCACCCCGCCGCTACAATCCAGCCCCCAGCTCAAGGTAATAATTCCGTCCGGGCAGAACCCCCTGAGTAGACCCCTGAAACAAGACATTATTGCCGCTGTCTTGAACAACAATATCCTCTCCCTCCACGGAAAGCTGAAACTGGTAAGCTTTGCCGGGAAAGATCACGGCCGAAGTCCAGAACCCTGTATAGCGATTCTTCACCATCACCCTCTCCACCGCACCACCAATCGTCCCGACTACAAAATAGCGCGGAACAACGGGCTGGGCACAATCGACCACCAGCAGATAGACATAGGGCTTCCCATCAAGCAAGGCCACACTCTCGGCAAGAAAGCCGACACCCACCTCGGAAAAATCCGAAGAAAAAATCTTGCGGCGTACCCCGGAGCCCACAGTAAGTTCATCGCGAAGCATGGTATCAACCATGGCCCCCACCGCCATCTCCATGGAAACCAAATTTTGAAATACCATGGCTGAAAGGCTCTCGCCTTCAAATGCGGCCTCATACCCGGTGGCAGCGACTCGTTGCGCCAAGGTATATCCTGAGGGCGAAACCTCACTGTAGTAAAGATGATCGAGCATATCCCGGCCATGACCGGCGGCAGAGGCCACAAGCTGATTATTTAATGCAAGAGGGGGCAAGGCCTGATCGAGAATCCAGGCATCCTGACCCAGGGCAGCCCGAGCAGAGTCCTCGGAAATACCGAGACGGCTCATGGTCTGCCGGGGATTGCTCCGTGCCTGGTTAAGCTGCTGCCAAACAAGGAAGACCTGATTGGCAAGAATATTTTCCTCGGTCGCCTGAACGGTTACTGCCAGCTGAACAGCTACACCGTCTGAGGCTGCCTCGGCGGTGGCTACCGACCGGGTTGCCATGAAGGCAAGCACCGCAAGGAAAGACAAAACGAAAAGCAAGCCGGGACATCTGCTGGTCTTTGTTTTTTGTTTTTTGAGGAGTGTGATTGATTTCATAATGTCGTTCAGTTAAGCAATACCCGTGCCAAGATGGATAAACGGCGCAAAAACAAGGTTTGATGTGAAATTGTGCCCCGCTTGGGCGCGATCATGGCTGGTTGATTTCAACCAGCCTGGGTGGAATTGCGACAGGTTGGGCTCTTACACTGGTCTTGCCCTCACCCCAACCCTCTCCCTGAGGGAGAGGGAGTTACAGGTATTCGGTCTCGATTTCTGGCGGGAGAAGGGAGGAAGATATTCGATCTCTGCCTCTTGGCAGGAGGTAGGAGTTTAGATTTGCAACCTTTGCCAGCGTGCATAGATCGCCAATCTCTGCCTCTGAATCCCCCAGCCCCCCAAGACGGGGCAATTACTCCCTCTCCCCCTGGGAGAGGTGTGGGGTGAAGGGAGCGCCGGGTATGGGCGAATCTCGCAGCGCGTGCAAAATTGACGCAAGAACCACCTCGGTTTCCGTCAAGATTTCATGGTTCCAAAATCGCAGTATCCGGTAGCCCTTGCCCGAAAGCCAGGCGGACCTCCTGGCATCCTTTTCCTGCTGCTCCGCGTGCTGACCACCATCGGCCTCCACCACCAAACCCGCCTCAATACAGGCGAAGTCCAGGATGTACGGCCCCAAAACCATCTGCCGTCGAAACTTGAAACCAGCCAAGCGACGATCCCGCAAGCGAAACCACAACACCCGCTCGGCCTCGCTCGATGTACTCCGCAAGGTTCTGGCCAAGGATTTCATGGTGTTTGATTGTGCCATCCTGATTTTGCCCTCGCTCTGGTCTTGCCCTCACCCCAACCCTCTCCCAGAGGGAGAGGGAGTTATTTGTCTTTTCTGCCGCCTCCTTGGTGGAGAGGAGTTATTCGTCTTTTCTGCCGCCTCCTTGGTGGAGAGGAGTTATTCGTCTTTTCTGCCGTCTCCTTGGGGGAAGTTATTCCTCTTCTCTGCCGTCTCCTTTCTTCCTCGACCAAGACACCCCCAGATAGAGAGGAAATTCTACCCCTCTCCCTCTGGGAGAGGGTGGCGCGCAGCGCCGGGTGAGGGAAGTCACCCTCTCCTGCCTACCATCTCAAGCGCCAGATAAGGGTCGCAGCTCGGGGCGGGCCGGCAACCGGGCCGAAGATGTCCGGCTGCAGATAGTCGCGATCCAGCAGATTGGTGAGCCTGAAAATAAAGCTGTCTTGCCCGGCAAGAAAGCCGGGACGACGGTACACCACATCAAGTAACAGGGGGTGGGTATAGCTTCCTTCAACAGCCCCCTTGTCGTAACTGAAATTTGTGCTCCCGCCGATGCGACCGGACCACAACAGATTATGGCCGACGCCGATTTTCCAGTTGAGACCGCCATTGACCAGCCAACCAGGCCCTTGATCAACCGGCTCTGCCCAACGGTCATAGACGGAGACTCGGCTACCGTCGGGCCGGATGATCGCATAGCGAAGGGCCTCGAATCGTTCATCTTCCCCACCGCCCACCAGGGACAGTCCGGCATTCACTTCCAAAACCGGGCCAAGGGGAGCAACCGCAGCCAGCTCGACACCATGCACCTCCTGGACGGAGGGCAGGGAGAGCCCGCCGTAAGGATCCTCGGCCCGATGTTGTCCAATCCTACTTTGAAAAATGGTCAACTCCAGAAGATGCCCCTCGGCAGGAGTCCAGGCCAGTTGGGCGCTCGCGGTGCGGATGGATTCCGGCTCGAACTGCAGGTTATCGAAGAGCTGGCTTGAATACGGACTGCGAAAGGCATTGCCATAGGAGGCCTTGATCCGCACCGCTTCGGTAATGGGTCGGTTCAGGCCCAGACTATAACTCCGCGTGGCCCGATACTGACTGTGGTCATCCAGGCGTCCCCCCGCCCACCATTCGGTTTCCCCCCACTGATAGCGGAACTGACTAAAAATGGAGGCAAGATGGTTCGTAAAATCTGCCTGATCCACCCGGGGCACAAAAAGAACCTCGTGCGGCGCGAGAAAATCGGGCAAAAAACCGTCCCGGACCACGGCGCCATCGACTGCGTTCCGACGCCAGGAGCCGCCGACGGTAAGCAGGCCGCGCTCCAGCAGCCGCCGATCCCAAAGCAATTCCAGGTGACTGACCTGATTGCGCTGCCGCCGCTCTATGTCTGCGTCCAGTATCCGGTAATCGACCTCCTGATAAAATCCGGTAAAAGTATAATGGGAGGGCCCGACAACCTTGCTGGCCGTCGCCTTGAGCAGATTAACCGGCGCTTCCTTTTCCCCCGGCCAACGGAGAGATCCGTCGGCGCTCCCCATTGTGTACCGCCGGGTAAAATCAGACCAGCGGCCGGTGAGGTGCAACCAATCGCCATAATTAGCGGTACCGACCAGTTCGGTCGCCCCGGACGGAGCCACCGTCTCGCCAAGACCTGATCCTTCGGCCAGCTGCGCGGTATAATCAGAGGAGTAAAACCGCTCCCGGTCGCCGGACGCCGCCAAAAAAATGTCCCCGTTTGGACCGGGTACCCCCCAAGTAACCGTGGCGCCCTGTCTCTGTTCGGTCCTCACCAGCAGGCCGGTCTCAACCCCAGGCCGCTGCCTGCCGCGCAAGGGGACAATATTGACCACCCCGGCAAAAGCGTCCGGCCCCCAAAGGACCGAACCAGGACCGCGGACGATTTCGACCCGATCCACGCCAACAAGGGACATTTCCCGATCGAGCGGCGCGAGGCTTTTGGTGACATCGGTGGTGATCGGCACCCCATCATACAGGAAGAGAACGGAATCCCTGATCCCGCGCAGATAAGGGACGCTGCCCCGGCCACCCGCAGCCATAAAAAATCCCGGCTGCACAGACAAAAGATCGGCAAGGGTCTGCCAGCCCCGGCGCTCGATTTCCTCGCGCCCAACCACCGTCACCATGGCCGGAGCGGCAAGCGGAGACTCGGGATGGCGTGAGGCAACGGTTGCCACCGGCAGGGCCTCGCCGACAAACATAAGCATGGTTTCTTCGCCGGTTCCGGAAAAATCTTCGTCTGCGCCCCAAGCGTCTTGGAGAACGGGAGCGCAGAAAACGACGCACAGAATCAGCAGGCCCAGCAGGGGCGGAGGGAGCATCCCCCCCCCAGACCCCCGGAAAAGCAGGCGCGAGCGGAGACAAGAGCAGAGAGTGGACAAAGACGACATGATCAATCCTTTCTGTTGTAAATCACAGCTACTCGCTTGAACTGCACCTGAATGGACCTACCCGCTTCCGGCGGCTGCTCTCCCTGCTCATCCAGCAGGGCAAGAAGTGTGCGGAACCTCGCCCTGCTCACCCGCAAAAGCCGGGCTGCGGCGCTCTGGTTGCCGGCGGTCAGCTCCAAAGCCTGGCGCACGATGCTGCGCTGCAACTCTTCATAATCAAGCCCGGTCGCCGGAAGCTTGAACATCTCCTCCCCCAGACAGACAGGCGACTCCTGTAGGCCGAGATAAGGAAAATCATCGGAAGAGAGAGGAAGAAGCCCTCCCTTCATGATCATGGCCCGTTCCATGGCATTGAACAGCTCACGGACATTGCCGGGCCAGGCATATTCCTGAAGCAACCTCTGGGCCGCCGGCGTCATGATCTCTCCCTCCACCACCCTGTTGCCGAGCTTGCTGAGCCAATGCTGCACCAGAGGAAGAATATCCTGCTTGCGCTCCCGCAGGGGCGGCAACTGGATGGGAAAAACAGCGAGCCGATAGAAGAGGTCTTCCCGAAACGCCCCCTGGCTCACGAGCCTGCCAAGATCACGGTTAGTGGCGCAGACCAGGCGGCAGCGACTGGGGATTTCCTGATTGCCTCCCACCCGCTGGATGCTTTTCTCCTGAATGGCCCGCAGCAGTTTCGCCTGGGCCTCCAGGGGCAGCTCTCCGATTTCATCAAGAAACAGGGTACCTCCCCCGGCAAACTCGAACTTGCCGGGCCGAGCCTTGTCCGCTCCGGTAAAAGCGCCTTTCTCGTGACCGAACAGCTCCGCCTCGATCAGGGTCGGCGCAATGGCGGCGCAGTTCACCGCGACAAAGCGCTCATGGCACCGGGTGCCGGCCTGGTGGATCAGCCGAGCCACCACCTCCTTGCCGGTACCGGATTCGCCGGTGAGCAGGACCGTAGCCTCGCTGGCCGCCACCTTGAGAGCCAGATCGTGCACCCTGTGCATGGCTGGAGACACATAGATAACCGGGCCGGAATGACCAACCGCTCCGGATTCTTTCTTCAGGCGGATATTTTCCACGAGAATGCGCCGTACTCCGAGGGCTCGCTCCACAGCGAGGAGCACCTCTTTTTCGGCAAATGGCTTGACCAGATAATCCGCCGCCCCCAGCCGCAAAGCCTCCACCGCAGAATCCATGGTGGCGAAGGCAGTGATGAACACCACCGGGCAACCAAGATCCTGTTCGCGGATGGCAGCCAACAGATCCAGGCCGCTCATCCCGTCCATACGAATGTCCGAGATCACCAGATCCACTGCCTCGTCCTTCAAAAAGGCAACCGCGATCTCGCCGCTTGCCGCCTCGCTGACCTGATGGCCGGCGGCAGTAAGCATGATCTTCAAAATTACCCTGATTTTTTCTTCGTCGTCAACAACCAGTATCCGCGCCACGTTAATTACTCCGTAAATTTATGAGGATCAAGGATACAAGGGCATCAGCAGTATCCGGGTAGCGTTATGCCCCTCGCCCGGCCTTCGGCCACCCTCTCCCAGAGGGTGAGGGCGAAAATCTGCTCTGCGCTTGTCTACCCGAACAACACCAAAACGAGCATAGAATTACCCTTTGTTTCTTTTGCCTTTATCCTTGTCCCTTTTACCCTTCTGTCTTCAGCGGCAGCGAGACCGTAAAGCAGGCTCCGCCGCCCTTGTTATTGGCCACCGAAATATTACCGCCATGGGCGCTTATCACCTCTCTGGCAATGGCCAGCCCGAGACCGGTCCCTTTTGCCTTGGTGCTGAAAAACGGGTCGAAAATACGGGACAAATCTTCCGACGGGATGCCGGGACCACTGTCCTGCACGGTGAAGACCAGCCGCCGGTCCGCGCAGGCGATCGTCACCCGGACTTCACTATTTTCCGGCGATGCTTCAAGCGCATTTCGCACGATATTCAGCAACCCCCGCTCCAGAAGATGGGGATCACAACGCAGTTCCGCATTGCCTTCTCCGTCCGGGATGTCCTGACTGATCTTGATCTCCCCGGACAAAAGATGCATCCGTTGTACCAGCGAGGCAAGGACCCCTCCGGCCGGCATTGCCTGGAGCACCGGCTCCTGGGGCCTTGCAAAGAGCAGAAAATTCTCGATGAGCTTATCAATCCGTTCTATTTCCTCGTCGAGAAAACCCATCATTTGTTCTTTTGTCCCGACACCAACCACGTCCTCCTTGCGGAGGATATCAAGGCTCCCTTTGATAATGGCCAGGGGGTTCTTGATCTCGTGGGCCACGATCATTGAAAACTTGCCCACCTCGGCCAATACCTGCTGCCGGGCCATAGCGGCATTGGCCTCACTAAGCTTGCGGCGCTGTGACTCGATGGCATCAAGCATCTCGTTGATGGCCGTGGCCAAGGTGTTGATCTCCTGTAACGCACCACCACGAGCCCGCACGTCCATTCGCCCTCTGGAGACCTGGGCCGCCACGGCGAGAAGACCAAAAAGCGGCGCGTTAATCGCCCGGGAGAGCAACCAGTACATAAGCACCGGCGCCAGCGCCAGCCCGAGAGAGACCAGAAGGAAACGGAAAGCCAATTCCTTTTTCAGTCGTTCAAGCCCGGTGTGCGAGTAAAAGATGACCACCTGGCCCAACACCTCTTCCTCTTCCTGTGCCGCCAGAAAGGGAGAATCGCGTGGCTCCATCCGGGCGGAAACAACCGGGGCGGAAACGGAATCGAGTTCAGCCGGCGGTTTGTCATGGGCACTGAGCATGATGACCTTGTCGCTCCGATCGCGAATCTCCACCCGCTGCACATCGCTGACCGCCAGCATGTTTTCGGTCAGCTTTTCCAGAATCTTCTGGTTCCCCAGCAGGACACCCAGCTCGGAGTTACTCGCCAGATATGAAGCGAGCAGACCGAAGTGGTCGCGGTACCGCTGATTCTCAAAATGCACGGTCAGCCGGAAACCAGCCCCCCCCATGGCGACCGCAGTTGCGACAATGAAAAACAGGGCAATGGCTGTAAGACGCCCCTGGATGGAGTTCAAGCGCATTTTTTGAAACAAGTTTATCATATAATGATAAATCCTTTTTTCTGGGCTGAAAAAGCCCGCCAGTCTTTAGCGTTGTCCGGTTAAGAACTCGGAGCGATCATTTTCCCTCACCCCAACCCTCTCCCAGAGGGAGAGGGAGTTTTTTTATCCCCTCGCCTGCTGGAAAAGGGAGCTTTTTATCCCCTCACCCTCTGGGAGAAGGAGCTTTTTATCCCCTCGCCCCCTGGGAGAGGGTGGCCGAAGGCCGGGTGAGGGGAAACTGAGCCCCCACCCGCTCCTTCTACTCCGCCATCAGTCCTCGCCGTTCAGTCCTTTTTTCTCAATGTCCGCCATACCTCTTCGTTAAACACTGCGTCATATTCGGGGGACACCCCCATTTCGCAACGCTCACCAGCGAGGACCTGCTCCACCTGTCGGGCCACCTGCGCCCCGACCTTCCGGTAGTCAATGATCAGGGCGAGGGTGGCTCCAGAATCGAGAAAAAACTGGTTGTAGCCGACCGCCGGTATCCCTTTGATCACGGCCTGCTTGATAACATGCTGGATAACCGACTTGGATATAACCGAAGGGTCCGGGATAAACAGGATCGCGTCAAGGTGGGAAAATTCTCCGGCCAAATCCAATCGGTCTCCCTGACGGATCACCTGTAGGGGGACCAGCTCAAGCTTTCGGCTGGCGGCAACGACGGAGGCGCTTTTAAACCAGGCCTGATTATTGGCGGGGTCGAACAGGACACCAATCTTTCGGGATAAAGGCAAAAAACGGACAATGGAGGAAAACTGCGCCTCAGCGGGAATGTTCAAATTGACCCCGCACGGTAATCGGCCCTGTTCGCCGATCACGTTACGGGGGGAAAGCACCATACTGTAGAGCACCGGCACCGACCCTGCCCGGTCATGAAGATACCGCAGCGCCTCGGGGCCCACCGCCACCAAAACGTCATACAGCTGTGGGTTCAGGGTGGCGCTGCGACCGCTCAGACTGTAAGCCGTGCCGTTTTCATCAAGAAAAAACCGCTGCACCGGAAGCTTGAGCCGGGTCTCCAGCCCCTCCACCATGGAGACATAAGGGAAGATTTCCCGGGACAGGAGGACGCCGACCACCTTCTCAGCAGCCCACCCCGCACGGGGAAGCATCAAAATGAGCAGGAAGATCCCAGCCAAAACCCCAAATGGGGTTGGCCGTTTCCTTGAAGAACACACGGATATCTTACAAAAAATTCTCCGAGGCACTGCCTCCTCCGTCGGATCACGCATTAGCAGCATTAGACAGAACCGTTGCCATGCTTATGGTTTCGATTGCCACACCTGCTTGCGCTCCTACGAGTATACATCCCAAAAGCCTCACTCAGTCTAGACAAAAATCCCGTCCCGCTATCACACGACATATCGGGCCAAAATACAATTCCGAAGAGCACATCTTACGCGAACCCCCCTTCTATCACTCCTCGTCCGCAATAATAATCATCCAGAGCGAACGAGGCGAGGGCGTTTCTATCCCTTTCGGTCAAATGCAAGACAAACCCCTCAAACAACCCAACAGCGACATCTGCAGCCACCACGAGACCCGGCTTGAGTGTCTTCTCCGCAACCAGGACATCTTCAAGATATTCAAAAATACCATTCCGCATGCGCTGCCTAACAGCAGAACTCGCGCGCTCCTTTTCTGAAAGCTTGCGGAAAACCGGGGCAATGCTCCCTGATTCTGTTTTTTCATACCTGACAACCTGGGCATCGTCGGAGCTCAGTAACATTTCCAGATCGAAACAGCGTGCCAGCATAACTGGAGTTTCAAAATCCCTATCAATCCCTTGATGAAAAAAGCCTTGGGTCATAACCCCATAGCGCCTGCCAACTTCAGCGGCTTTCTTTTCCGTCATCATATAATAGCCATCAATCTTTTCCCCAGTCAGACGATTCAAATACCCTTGAATCGTTGCCGAATATCCTATATCGACAACAGCGGGATGTTTCTCCCCCCAGAGGTTCGCCGCGCGACAATAGCCGGCAAACAAGTGGCGCTCGTCTGACGCTTGCCGCAATATGCCAGGGGCAAGCTCCTTCAGCACCGGATAAAGGTGTTTGGCATTGCCGCATACCTCAACCAAACGATCTTCCTGCCAAAGCCCCTTACAAATCAAAATATTTTTCTCTTCATCGGTCAGCGTATAGCCATAACGTTCAGACAAGAAGGTTGCAAGCGAAGTTGGCCAATAGGCCCCCCCCGCAATTCGGACAATATCTTCAAACCCTTCGATCAAGGGGACAGAGACAGCCCGCCGGGAAACCACCAAATATTGCGACGGCACCGCATCAAGAACCGTTGCCGCCACCTTATCGTATACCGCCTTGAGTATCTGCCCCTCGCGTGCCAAAAAATACAAACAGCTGATCCCATCCCGACGCGCTGCGTCAACGAGCCATTGGATATAGGAAACGATAATCGGACCAGCAACGGAGTAGCCAATTTCCTCTGGGCCTTGGCCCATGGAAAAAAAATCTTCCTGACTTAGGGACAGCGGCTGAAACAGTCTGCGCACGACAAGCCCAAGAGCAATGCTATCGTCAATGCCTTTGCGGGCCGCCACCTGAGAGAACAACTTCCCCAAACGCGGCGACACCTTAGCCATCTCCACAGGACGCATTACATGACAGATACGCATGCCAAGATCAGCCGCAATCTGCACATCCGAGTGTTCGTTATCCCCAACCATCAAGGTCTCATGCGCCGCAACCATCTCGTCCTGCAATATCAACCGATACATCGCTCCGGTATCCTTACGGAGCCCGATCTCGGAAGAAAGATAGAGATGATCATAGCCAGCAACTCCCTGGGCAGCGAGCATCTCTTCAACAACGATCCGCGGAAGAAACATGTCACTGGCAAGAATTATACGTTTGCCTGCGCTGCGGGCATGCTCCAAAAGTGTCAGCACTTCCGGGCGAGGACGGACACTCGCCAGCTCAACCGCCACCTCCAGCTCCATGACCGCAGACAAACTCTCCACCGGGGCACCGACCAGGACCGCCATTTGCTCATAAATTTCAGGTAGCCCGACATCTTGTCCTTTTTTGTTCCGGGCAAATCCTTCGGCCTCATACCGCAGCGCGATAAACTGTTCGCGCAAAAAATTATCGGAAATACGGGAGGCAACGATGTGCTTAACATGCTCCGGATCAATCAGTGGCCTTGACAGCAGGGTGTCGAAAATATCAAAAATCACTATTCGGACTTGTGAGTCCTCGACGGCAACACGGCAACCATCCCTGCCCCGAGAAAAATATTGGTCCAACCGCCATTTCGACCAACTGGGGGTTTCCTCATCCCGCAAAATCCCATGCCCGAAACCCGCTTGATTAGCGAGCAACACGGGAAATCTTTCAAGGCAGTGCGCCAAGGTCCCATCTGTCTGGCCGGCTTCGATCTCAAAGTCATCAAGCACAATCCCCGCCTGCCAGAGCTTGCAAATTGCCTCCTTGCGGGCCCAGAACATCGAGCCGGACGAATAATCAAAATACCCCTCGGGGATGGCCTTTACTCCAAGGCGAGACG
Organism: Desulfurivibrionaceae bacterium; assembly: GCA_041671085.1. Lineage (GTDB taxonomy): Bacteria > Desulfobacterota > Desulfobulbia > Desulfobulbales > Desulfurivibrionaceae > Thiovibrio. The sequence continues at coordinate 25,936 of JBAZCG010000019.1, forward strand.
CCCAGCCCCTTGCCAAGTGCCTGCTGGAAAGCCATGTATTCCCCCAATACGGCATAAACTCATACACCTGGGGATACACGATGCCCAAGACTTGCTCTTTGCCATTGAGCAAAGAAAAAATACGCCGGACAGTGCTCGGGCTTCCCAAGAGTTGCTTCAGCAGATAGCTTCTCCAGCCATCCATTGTGCCTTTGGTATACAGGGATTTTTTCCCATGAAAATGGGCGACAAAATCATACTTCGCCAAGTCCTGACCAAACTCACAAACAAAAGGTGCCAGGTCTCGCCCCCTGTTCTCCACAACCCTGACCGTCAATTGTCGCACGGCTGCAAGCGTCGTGAAACTCGCCTCACAAGCTGCGGCAATCGTTTTATCGGGCACGGAAACAAAAAGAGAAAAAGGGAAAGGGATATTTTGCAGATATCCCGCAAATTCCGGGATAAGATCAGAATAGAAGAGATGAACATGTACTGCTATGCTCCCAGGGCTTCCACACGAACAAGCAACAACTGAGTCAATGCGTATCAGTTCCGCATCATGCGTAATTCCGTCTGCCATTGCGGATGTCTGCCGCAACCGCCAATTTTCGTAGTAACCCAGTCCCCGGAAAAAGAACCCGAAATTCCCAAACAGCAGGGAAACCAAGACAGGCCTCCACCGATAGGGAATACGGCCATACACTATTTTAGCAAACTGCACAAATTTCGAACGCCACATGCTTCCTATCCGTTAGGCGAGCCGATTTCCAGCAAACTCCCCCAAACAAAATTATTCCCCGGCATTGTTGGAGTTGTTGAGAGGATCACTGCTGCTCATAAAATTATAAGGGATTCAAACAAATAACGACTCGGGATTCTGGCCGCCTATAATGTTTCTTTCCGAAAACTATCGCAACCGCCAGGAGATCCGAAACCGGCACACCATAACACAATCTTCGGGCAAATCCTGCATTTCTTCCGAGACAGGCCTTCGACTTTCTTTGTTAATGATCGGAGCAATGAATGATTTGCGTTTTTTCGGGATATTATTTTCCCCGCAATTTCTGATTGAACCAACGCAACGGCGCCGTGAACCGCCAAGATTTACTACGATAGAGCTCATCAATCTCCGCTTTACGCGCCGCAACTTCACAGGCAAAATCGTAAAGTTGCCTATCACGTTCTGAAATCATAGAATTACGCTCTTCAATGTCCCGAGCAAGACCAATACAGCCTCGCTCGCTCGTCCGAAACAAAGCGCTTATCCCGAGCAGCTCTTGTGGCCCAATAATCCCCATCCATTTGGCATACAGAGCAAAAGTAGCATCAGCTTGCGTTGTTGATGAAGAACCGAAGGGACAAACTCCTGATGAGCCTCCCATAAAATAAGTAGCACTTACATGTCCTGTGAAAACGAACGGGGCCTTTCGCGCAAGTTGCAACCAAAAATCCCAATCCTCATAGACATGAAAACCCTCATCAAACCTGGCTCCTGTCTCCAACAAACAGGCCGGGAACAAGGGCGCATGGATCGGAATAACATTTCTCAAGAGAAGCTTGGCGAAGCTGGCCTCAGGATCGGCAAAAACTATTTCCTCATTTTGCTTCTGGTCACCACGGTGCAGACCGCGCACGCCCGAATAGGCCACGACGGTTTCGTCTGCCGCTTCAAGAGTCGCAACCAGAAAGGCCAGATGATCAGGGTCAACGACATCATCATCATCCAGAAACAGCAGGTATTTGCCGCTTGCATGCTCAATGGCCACATTTGCGGCCCGACTTCGCGGCACTGGTTCCTTACTGTCGACAAAAGACAAAGGGAACCGCCCGCACCACGCCGGCAAGCGCCGATGTCCGACACCTTTTGCATTAACTACCACGACCTCCACATGCGGCCAAGTCTGTGCGGCCACTGAATTCAATGCGTCGTCCAGCTCAGGGCGATCCATACTGCGGATCATCACGCTGACTAAGGGACTGTTTCCGGGCAAGAATATCAGCCCTTCAGCATGTTGGCGCTGGTATTCCGATTGCAAAAAATGCACCGCGCCTCGGCACAGCTCTTCGGCCGGATAGTATTCATAGCCCTCAGCCGACAACACTTCCGGAGGGAGAGTATAAGTACGAAAAGCCTCCAGGCCGAAAATCTGGCGGTCATAGCGCTGTTTAGCAAGTTGCGAGGGGAAACATGCGGCGGCTTCTTGTTTCTTGCCAAATACCGAGGTTATATCGATCAGTCGATTGGGGCGCAGAGGGGCGCTGACCTCATAGGCCATAAGACCGCATTGGCCATGCCGCCGCAAAGCCTCCAGTGCCGCCAAGGCAACGGCACGATGATCGGGATGATTTTCCCATAGAGAGGGCGCATAAAGTAGCGTAGCATTGCTGGTGCTGATTTTTTCCATAATGCGCTGCACCAGATACTCGCCATATTCAACTCCGCGATCAGGCAACCCCCAACATTCCGGCGCCGGATAACCAAGGGTCCTCGCTGCCCCTGCACTCTCCGCAAGACGCATTGTACTGTCACCCCCGGAATCTCCCGCCGTGACAAGAACAACATGCACAGCCCCGCCGGAAGCTACATGCAAAGCCATCCCGCCCCCACAGCCAAAGACTTCATCGTCCGGGTGTGGAGCAAGCACCAAAATGACAGAAGCATCGGGGAGGGGTGCGGCCTGATAGGGAATGAGCAACGATTCTTTAATCATATGATGATGCAATGCCCCCAACTGAGGTGGAAAAATAGGGAATGTCCGTCAGTCATACCCGGAGATTCGGCACACACGGTCAGGGGATGACCCACCTCAGAGACCTTCCCAAGATTGCCATGCCGAGGGATGTTGCCGGACATGCTGTTCAAGGGCCAGCAAATACTGCTCACCCAAGGGAGCCGCCCCAGGATTAACCCCCTGTGTCTGCAGCCTTGTCAACGAGAGAACATAGTCCCCTGGCGGTTGTCGGCGGAAACCGGCAAAATAGACCGGCACCGTTTCTTTGTCAACAAGACGAAGCACCCCGTTCGGTATTTGCAGCGTTTTCCCCAAAAACGGTAACACCGGATTGCTCTTTTGGCCTTCGTTAAAGTCGCAGAATACCAGCAGGATCCGCCGTGGCTCAAGAGCATGCCGCAGCCCCAGTAAAAAATCCTTCCCCTGATTATTATACAGCCATCGCCCACCGTTCAGGTTTGTTGCTGTGGCCTGATTCAATAAAAGCGTAAAACGGTACAGATAATCATCATCACTGAAGGAGGTCGGAGGATTCCCTACCGGAAAACTCGCCAGGCCGCTCAACTTGAAAAAACTTATCAAAAGATTGTGGTGATACGAGTGATGCGAAAGAATAACGCCACCGCTCTGCCGAATCTCCTCGAACATTTCCATCTCGGATATCTGAATATGTTTTTTGAGCCAACCATTGGAGATATTGGCAAGCTGCCAGACCATCTGCATGGCGACCCCGGTGCTTTCACACAACAAGCGGAAATGGTGGTCGGCAGTTGCCTGGCCGATACCAAGACAGGCCTGCATGATGCCCGTGATCTGCTCTCGCCGCTGGAGCAGAAAGGAGTTATTAAGGCCAAGCCAGGCGCCAATGCGGCACTTGAGGAACCATGGCAACGCCCGGCAATATCTTGCCTGCTCGATCAGACGGATATAGGCCTTGGTATAAGCATCCATGTGGGTCTCTTAACGATAATCCGTGTCGCCGCTGGTGAGCCACCAACGGTCGACAAAACGTTCCGGATGGTTAGCCGAACTAAAGGGACTGGCCATAATCCTGATTTCAAGTTGGCTGAACGAATCAGCCAAGGGCCTATATAGCGTGGCATACTTTTCCGTTAACCACAGCTTCATGGTTGCTGCCCCCCAGTCCTCCATCTGCTGCCTAGCCGCCTGCAGCAAACGACCCATGCGGGATGGATGGGCAATGATATCCAGCAGCTCACACTGCTCCCCATCCATACGGGTGATCAGCAGGCCCAACGGCCGCCCAAACCACCGGGAAGAGATCAAATGACACCCATAACAACTGGATGGATGCCGAAAATAACGTTGCTGCAGATACGCAGCATCCCGCACACCGATGAGGTCGTGGCCCAGGCCTTGGCCCATCTGTTGCCACAGCCGGTCGGCAACCGCCATAAATGTATTATCAGAGGGAGAGATGGGCGCACACCGATCTGCCTGCCAGGAGGAGGCCAATGGGGAGAGTACCAACTCACACATCCGATCGATTGAGGAAAAAAACCCCAGATGTTCACCTAAACGCATGGCACGATCACTGGGAAAACCAAACGCCAGTCCGTCGGGGTTAGCCTCCCCAGGCAGATCGGCCAGCACCTTCCGGATCAACAATGCAAACGGAGAGCCGAAACGAGAGAGCCCACCAAGCTTGCCGGGCAGTGCCATCAGGTCACCCAGCTGCGCGATACGGCGCGACTGCCCATCGGCCAGCACCAGACGATAGAATGTACCACAATGGGCCACCAAGGTTCCGTCAGGGGCAAAAGCACCATAGGACCTTCCACGCCCCTCCCCATATTTCCACGCCAGCATCGCAGGGGAAAGGTCGCCCCCAAAAACCTGTCGGAAGAGTGGCCGAATCTGGGGAATATCCTGGAACGGAATCTCCCGGACAGCAACCGCTCCTTGTTGCACTTCAGCTTCCTTCATTTTGCCTGATCTCCCAGCTGAAGCAATGATACTCCCCTCCCCGGCAGGCGCCAATACGCGCCCCGTACCGCCCTGGTCCCAAACGTTGCCAAAGAGTCTCGGGGATACGGGCCTCGCACCCCTGCCCAAAACAATACAGCGCCGGGATAAACAGGGGGTGAGGACTGACCTCCATCAACCACCCCGACTGTAAACCTGCCGGCACGGAAAACACAGGAGGGCTCTGACACAGACCAAGATCGTGGCTTTCGGGCAACCGCACTGGCGTACGACTCTGTTCCAGGCGTGTACGCCATCCCAGAAAACGGCTCCGGGGAAAATGCTTGTTGAAATAATAACGATGGCTCGCGACACTGATGTCTGCTTTGTCCTGCGTAGTAGCCCATTCATGCACAGCACGGGCCGCCGGCAACAAAAATAGCCTATAGCTACTCTGCCTGAGACGGCGGCACAGATCGGTATCCTCAAAATACATGAAAAAATTGGGGTCGAACAAACCACCTGCTGCGGTAATGGCTGACCTGCGCAACAACATGTGGCCACCGGAAAGCATGCGTTGCTCGACTGCCTGCTTTGAGGTGATACATTGCACAGCCCAGCGGCAAAACCTCCGGCTAACCATGTTAGCCAACCAAGGGAGACGCAGAAGGACGGCCAAGCCTAACTCCGTAAAAGGGGTATGCATGAGGAGAGGTGGCGCCAGCCACGACAGCTCTCCATCCCAATATATCCGTGGGGATACGGCCCCGGCCCGAGGGTTTTTTTTCAAAAAATCCACCAGTGCGGCGATGCAGCCATCCAGCACAAAGGCATCCGGGTTGAGCAGCAGAATCCAGTCATACCGAGCCTTACTGTACCCCAGATTGCAGGCCTGACCGAATCCGATATTTTCGGGCGTTACAATACACTCCACCTGAGCAGGCAGCACCGACCGCAACGCCTGAACCTCGGTTGCACTCTCGCTGTTATCAACAACAACAACCTGGGCATCCGCCTGATCGGCCAACACACTTGCAACAGCCCGAGCCGTCAGCAGGTGACTATGATAATTGACAATAATCGCAGTGATCATCTATACCACACTGTTCAAGCCTTCCGAGCAAGAACATGGAAACATTCCGTACAAAGACTATCCAGATTCGGGGTAATCCCGGCAACCGGATGACTTTCTATGAATGCGGCAAATGCTTCCGGAAGCGGTGCAGTGATATTTTCCCATCGCTCGACAGTGAACCCGGCATCATGCAATACGGTCTCCAGGCCGGCCCTGGTGAAAAAACGCAGGTGGGTATTGCACAAAATCCCCGCCGGCAGATACTCAAAACTCCCTTCCAATAGATCCCAGACTACCGACCAATGCCCCACATTGGGCACCGACAGCAACACATTGCCCCTGGGCCTGAGGGCCTGACGAGCCTTTATCAGCGCCTCCAGCGGGTCGGCCATATGTTCCAGGACATCCAAGAACGTCACGCAGTCGTAACGTTCCTGCAGTACCACACTTTGGAAATCCCCCTCCAGCACCGCCAGCCCCTTCAACCGGGCTGCCCCAGCCATGCTGGGGTTTGGCTCCAGCAAGGTGGCCTTCCCCCCCCGCTCGCTCATGAAAATTTTACCAAAATTTCCTTCGCCACCACCGACATCCAGCAAAGTGCGCACGGTTTCGGGCAGGAGCCGCAGCATCTCGGCCCGGCTGTTGAAATAATAGTCGGCATAGGAATGAACAAAAGCATGTCCGGCAATAGCAGTACGCTCTGCAAGCAAAACAGGCAGCTGCTCCCAGGAGACATCACCGGAACCCAGCTCGGCGAGTGCCTGTCGGGTGACCATATAGAGCCAGGGGGCTCTGCCGTCATAGGCAATCCAACGTGGCCCCTTTGCCAGACGGGGGACGAACCGATCGAACCCAGGTCGACTGGCATAGTCCAGGGACACACCGGAAGTAAAACCCCGTGGATCACTGGGCAGGACACAACTCCGGGAACCTCTGTCAGCCCCGAGAGCGTTCACCAGCTCGTCCTGTAGATTGTCGGAAGCCAAAAGCGCGGGGTTGAGAATGACCATCACCAACGATGACTTACTCCAAAGCGCGAATTCCTGCGGTTTTGGAGCAGTCCCGCCAGAGGGGACATACCAGCGGTGGGCATCAGGCAAGCGCTTCTCAAGTTCCCGCATGCCGAGGGCGAATTCGGAAGACCCATCCAAGCCTCCGTGAACAAACAAAATCACATCGTACAATTCATACACTATGGCTTTTTTCATGTAACACCTTCATTCGTAAGGCACTGCGTCAGGACAGCCAACAGCTATGTGCCGCAAGAAAACAACCCCTGTCGCAGCAAAAGGCTTTCAAAGCCAAATGAACCAGCAAGATTTGTTGGTTCATTTGGTTTGCTCTACCCCACCACCATTGAGATGCCAGATCAGATTCCAGATAGCGGGGACGTGGATGAAGTTTTCTTTTCCTCGCCGCGCAACTCCCCACAATCAAACGGCAAAGAGCTACAGCGAAGCGTCTAATCATTGTAAAGCAATAGTCGAACCCCTGATCGAAATCAATCTCTTTCCAATGATTTTGCTTGGAATATGACCAATTTTAACAGAAATTGAAAGGGCTGCCTCTGGGTGGAAGTGTTTGATAGCCGAGCTGTCAACTAGATCGCTAACATGCCTTTGCTTGGCGAGGATGGCTCCGTAAAACGATTGAGACTCAAGACTGCTCGTTCATTCTGAACGGAGAGAGAATCGAGGCCAACAAAAAAAAAGGGTTTCAAGGCCAAAGCCTGGAAACCCTTGATTTTACTTGGTGCCGGAGGTCGGAATCGAACCGACATGGGGTTGCCCCCGCGGGATTTTGAGTCCCGTGCGTCTACCAATTTCACCACTCCGGCAGAATGGTGCTGCCGCCCGTGACGGCAGCATCGGACGAACACTATAGAATATAGTGCCGATCCCTGTCAAGCTCTAAAGAACCAAGCCCTTCCCCGTTGTTTCAGTGATCGGTTCCCAGGAAAATTTTCTGGAACCGATAAAAGTAATCCACCCCCGACCAGACCGTCATGACTGCGGAAACATAGAGGAGGACCTTACCCAGTTCGTGCAGGTAAAGGATGGGCACTACCCCTAAAGGGAAAATCAAAATGCAGAGCGCGGTGTACTGCATAATACTCTTCAGTTTACCCATACCGCTGGCCGCGATCACGATACCTGAAGAAGCGGCCACGCCGCGGAGCCCGGTGATCACCAACTCCCTTGCCAGAATAATGAACACCAGCCAGGCAGAAATTTTGTCCATGGGAATCAGCATGACCAGGGCCGCGCAGACCAGCACCTTGTCGGCCACCGGATCCATCAATTTACCCAGGACCGTTTCGATCTTGTGTTTACGGGCGTAATAACCGTCCGCAAGATCGGTCAGGGCACCGGTCAAGAAAAGAAAAAAGGCGATCATGCTGACCCCGACGCTGGGCTGGGGATAGAGAAAAAAGAGGAGGACCGGCGCCACCGCAAAACGATATCCGGTGAGCAGATTGGGAATGGTGAAGACCGCGTGTCGGGACATGGGATTTATGAACCGTTACAAAACAACCAGTAGATTTTTAACCATCGCAGTTAATAACAGTACTAACGGCGCTAGCGATTTTTAAACAACTGCTTAATTCGCCGCCCGCAGCCAACGGGAAGACGGGGAAGCCGCAGCTGTCAGTTGTCGATAATGCTGAATAACCTTGCTCACATACTGCTGGGTTTCCGGAATCAGCGGAATTCCCTGGGCCGCCTCAACTTTGCCCGGCCCAGCGTTGTAAGCGGCCAAGGCCAGCCTGAGATTGCCGCCGAACCGACCCATCATCTGGCTCAGGTAATTGGTACCGCCAAAGATGTTTTCCTGGGGGTCAAAAGGATCCCAGACATTAAGATCGGCGGCGGTTCCCGGCATCAGCTGCATGAGGCCTTTGGCCCCTTTAGAAGAAACGGCCTGGCAGTCGAAATTGGATTCTGTCTTGATCACGGCCTTGATCAACAGCGGATCCATCTCGTACCGGCTGGCCGCCCTCTGAATATGCTCTTCATAGAGGCGCGGATCACCGGCCCGCGCCGCTCTGTTACTCCCCCGAAACTGGGGTCGGATCACCCCGGGTTTGTAGCGGGGATCATTGGGCACGTTGGTGAAATGCACGGTACCCTGCTGATCTACAAAGGTGTAAATCGCCGCGAGAGCGCCATCCGGTCTCAGCAGTAGTGCCCAGACCAGCACGCCAAGGATTCGCCCAGTCATCCGCGTCCTGCTTTCCCCCTTATGCCGAAGAGGTTTCCGTGTCTGTTCCATGTTTTCGTCTCCGGGCAGATGCGCCTGCAAGCCGTCACCGCTATCGCTGCTGTAACAAAACGCCAGCTGGGAAAACCGAAACGGCAGCAGTATTAACGGCAACAAACAGATCAAGAAACCACAGTTGATTCCAAAAAACAGTATACTACGCTTTTGCTCTTTTTTCCCAGTCAGCCAAAAATTGTTCCATGCCGAGATCGGTGAGCGGATGCCGGGCAAGCTGGGCGATAACCTTGAAGGGGATCGTGGCGATATGGGCACCCAACAGGGCTGCATCCACCACATGGATGGGATTGCGGATGCTGGCGACGATCACCTCGGTGGCATAGCCGTAGTTGTCGTAGATGTTCATGATGTCGCTGACCAGATCCATGCCGTTTTGGGAGATATCGTCCAACCGGCCGACAAAGGGGCTCGCATAGCTGGCCCCGGCCTTGGCGGCCATCAGGGCCTGGCTGGCGGAAAAAATCAGGGTCACATTGGTTCTGATCTTTTCATCGGCAAGCTTCTTCACCGCCTTGAGGCCTTCGGTGGTCATGGGGATCTTGATCACGATGTTCTCGTGGATGGCGGCCAGCTCGCGGCCCTCTCGGACCATGCCCTCGGCGTCGAGCGCGATCACCTCGGCGCTGATCGGTCCATCGACTATCTTGCAGATATCCTTGATGATCTCAACAAACGGCTTATTCTCCCTGGCGATCAGCGAGGGGTTGGTGGTGACTCCGTCCACCATACCCATGTCCACGGCTTTTTTGATTTCTTCAAGGTTGGCGGTATCAATAAAAAACTTCATCTATTCTCTCCTGGTAAGGGCAAGAAACACGGCTCAGCCGTTCTCTTGCCGATCTGTTTTATGGGCATCACAATACATCTTCCGGCATTGCTCACTGCAAAAAAATACAACCGTATCACTCTCCTGTAACACAATTGCCTGTCTTTTGGGAATATAGATATGGCAGACCGGGTCTTCCACCAGCTCATCATGGGCGGCCAACTCGCCTGGAGCTGCGGCCTGCCGGTTGGTGCCGACAGATTTTTTTTTCCTGCCCCCTGTCAACAACCGGTACACAACATAGAGAAAAACCGCGTAGATGAAAAGCTTAACCATCGAATCGTTCCCTCTCCCGCCACGCCTGTCGCTCCACCCCTGCCTGCCACCGGAGTTCGTCGCAGAGTTCCAGGCTTGTCCGGCCGAGGATCGGATGCACATGCTTCGGCGCCAGTTCCGCCAGCGGCGCCAGCACGAAAAGCCGGTTGGCGATCTGGGGGTGGGGAACGGTCAGCACTTGGCTGTCTATCATAAGGTCTCCATAATAGAGCAGGTCCAGATCAACGGGTCTGTCCCTGGTCAGGGTTCGATCCCGGCCCAGATCTGCCTCAATGGCAAGCATGGCACCCAGCAACACTGCCGGCGACAGGGTGGTGGTAATTTCCCCCACGGCATTGGTGAACCAATGGTCCGTGGCCAGGCCGACGGGCTCTGTTCGGTATGGGCTCGACAACCGGATCAGGCTAATGCCTGGCACCTGGCCCAACCGTTGCCAGGCGGCCAGCAGATTGGCCTGGCCGTCGCCGAGATTGGAGCCCAGCCCGATAAAACATCGCTGCTGGTTTCCCACCTACGAAGCCGCCATTGGTCGGCATAAAGAGCCGCATAACGAAATACCCATGATTTTTTTTCGTACGACGCCTAAATATCCTGCAAGCCCAGCACGTCGAACATGGTGTAGAGGCCGTTGGGCTTGCCCACCACCCAGGCGGCGGCAAGGGCCGCACCCCGGGCGAAGTTGTCTCGGCTATGGGCCCGATGGGTGAGTTCCAGCCTCTCCCCTGCCCCGGCAAAATAGACGGTGTGCTCGCCCACGATGTCCCCGGCCCGGATGGTCTGGATGCCGATCTCCTTGTCGGTGCGCTCGCCGATCATGCCGTGGCGGGAATAGACCCCCACCTCGGCCAGGTTGCGGTGTACGCCTTCGGCCACCATCTCGCCGAGCTTCAGGGCCGTGCCGCTGGGCGCGTCTTTTTTCATCCGGTGGTGGGCCTCGACGATCTCGATATCGTAGGCATCGCCCAGCAGGGCCGCCATTTTCCGGGCGATTTTGAACAGGACATTGACGCCCACCGCCATGTTGGGCGACTGGACGCAGGGAAAATTCCGGCTCAATTCCTTAAGCTCCGCCAGATTATCGGCGGTCAGGCCGGTGGTCCCGATGACCATGGCCTTTTTCGCCTGGGCTGCCTTGCGGGCCAGGGCCATGGTTGCCTCGTGGAAGGTAAAATCAATAACCACCTCGCCCTGCTCCATGACCGCCTCAAAGCTGTCCGCCACCCGCACGCCCAGGGTACCCATCCCGGCCAGCTCGCCGAGATCCTTGCCAAGCTCCGGGCCGTCGGGCCGTTCAAAACCTCCGGCCAGGGTCAACCCTTCCTGCTGGTGCACCATATAGCTGATCCGGCGGCCCATCCGGCCGGCGGCCCCGGCGACAATAACCTTGGTCATATGATCTTCTCCTTATACCAACCCGTAAGCGGCAAGAACCTTCTTCAACTTCTCCTCGTTCCCCTCGTTCATCTTGTACAGGGGCAAACGCGGCAAGCCGGACTTGATCTTGCCCATCATCGCCAGGGATGTCTTGGCCGGCACCGGGTTGGTGTCGATGAACATCGCCTGCATCAAGGGGAGCAGCTTATAGTGCAGCTCTTTGGCCTTGGCCAAATCACCGGCCAGGGCGGCATCCATCATGGCGGCCATGTCCTTGGGCGCCACGTTGGAGGTAACGGAGATGACCCCGGTGCCGCCGATCATCACGGTGGGCATGGAGGTGAAATCATCCCCGGACATGACCGCGAAATCCTTGGGGCAGAGGCGGATGACCTGGCTGATCTGGTTCAGATCGGCGGTGGCCTCCTTGACCCCCACGATATTGGCGATCTGGGCGCAGCGGGCCACGGTCTCGGGCAGCATGTTCACCGCGGTGCGGCTCGGCACGTTGTAGAGGATAATGGGGATATCCACCGCCTCGGCCACCGCCTTGAAATGCTGAAAGAGTCCCTCCTGGGACGGCTTGTTGTAGTAGGGGGTGATCATCAGGGCGCCATCGGCCCCGGCTTCCTTGGCCGCGCGGGTCAACTCGATGGATTCGCTGGTGGAGTTCGAGCCGGTTCCGGCCAACACCGGCACCCGGCCGGCCACGGTCTTGATGGTCAGCTCCACCACCCGATGGTGCTCGGCATGGCTCATGGTGGCGGATTCGCCGGTGGTGCCGCAGGGAACAATGCCGTGGGTACCGCCCGCGATCTGGAACTCGATGAGATCCTGCAACCCCTGCTCGTCGAGCTTGCCATCAATGAATGGGGTGACGATGGCGACAAAGGCTCCGCGAAACTTGCTCATAACTTCCTCCTGTGTATCTCTCAAAGGCAAAAAAGGGATTGATCCCTTACGATTTCGTCCGTATTGCTTCTCTGTGCAGCTGACCTTCGTAGATAAAATGAGCCGGTCCTTCCAAAAAGACGTCGGCAATCTCTTGGCCGGCAAGGGCGTAATGGATGGTCAGCTGCTCACCGCCGGAGGTGGTAACCGCCACCGGCGGCTGTGTCTGCCCAAGAAGCCCGGCGATGATGGCCGAGGCCACTGCCCCGGTGCCGCAGGCCAGGGTTTCCCCTTCGACCCCGCGCTCATAGGTGCGGACGATCAGTCCGTTGCCGCCCTGCTGCTGCACGAAATTGACATTGGTTCCGGCCGGCTGGAAATGCTCGTGGAAGCGGAGAGCCCTTCCCATCTCCAGCACCGGGGCCTGGTGAATGTCCGCCAGGAAGAGCACGGCATGGGGCACCCCGGTGTTGAGGCTGTGCACCACCTGCTCCTGGCCGTTGACCATGAGCTTCTCCTGCAGCCTTAGATTGGTGGGCGCGGTCATCCTGAGCTTGACCGACTGGCCCGTCACCTCGGCCTCGATGATGCCGGCCACGGTCTCAAAGCGCATCCGCGCCGGGGCTATGCCCAAGGCAAAGGCAAAGCGGGCGGCGCAGCGGGCGCCGTTGCCGCACATCTCAGCCCAACTGCCGTCACCGTTCAAGAACTGCCAGCGGAAATCCGCAGTCTCGCTGTTTTCGATGAAGATCAGGCCATCCGCGCCTACGGAAACCCGACGTTCGCAAACCGCCCTGGCAAAAGCAGGCATCTCTTCCCTGGCCAGAAACGGGGTGCGGTGGTCAATGAGGATGAAGTCATTGCCGGTGCCGCTCATCTTGGTGAACTCAATGGGAAACTGCATGGTCATGCGTCCTGCTGCTTAAGGAATTCAGGGATGCTTTC
>JBAZCG010000020.1:0-38355 GCA_041671085.1 Desulfurivibrionaceae bacterium
CGGTTACGTTTTTTCATAATCCCGTCCGGGGTGGGTCGTGGAACCCAGTCCCTGCCTAGTGAAGATTGCCCTTGCGTCCAAAACGAAGCACCATCATCTCGTCCGCCTCGTTCTGCTCTTTCTTCAATCCGGCCAGGATGAATTTCTGATAGTCCCGTTCCCTGGCCTTTTCCATCACCTTTTTATCCTGCACCTTGACGGTCAGCTCTTCCCTGGCTTGAGCAACAGCCCCCTGCTGGGCTTCCACCCGGGCTTGCCCAGCCTCAACCTCCTGCTCCTTGCGGAAAATCCCTTCCACATAAAAAGCAAAAACCGGGGCCAGCATCTGTCGATGCTTTTTTTCTTCAAACTCGACAATCAGTTCCTGCCGCTGCTGCTTCAGCATGGCAAGACGCAGCCTCTGCTCATCAAGCAGCGTAAGCTCCCTGGCCAGTTTCTGCTGGGCAAGCTCTTCCAGATTCCTCCGCAGGCCAAGAACCGTTTCAAGTCTGAAATGATAAGCCATTGCTCCCCCTCAGTGGGCCTTGCCCTAAACGCCCTGATCGCCAGCAAAAATCTCCGCCAGTTGCCGGGAACTTTCGGCAAAGGAAACCTTTTCCTCCACCGCCTGTTTAAGATAGCCGTTCAACCGGTCGATCATGACAATGGCATTGTCGATTTTCGGATTGCTACCCTTGGCATAAGCACCGATATTGATCAAATCTTCCGAGCGGCGATAGGTGGCCATGACCTCCAAAAATTTGCGGGCGACGAGCACCTGCTCCCTGGGCACCACATCGGTCATGCACCGGCTGACGCTGCCCATGACCTCGATGGACGGGTAATGCCCCTGGCTCGCCAGATCACGGCTCAGAATAATATGACCGTCCACGATGGAGCGGACCGCGTCGGCGATGGGCTCGTTCATGTCGTCACCCTCCACCAGCACCGTGTAGATGCCGGTGATACTCCCCTTGCCCATGCAGGTTCCAGCCCGTTCCAACAATTTGGGGAGCTGACCGAACACAGAGGGGGTGTAGCCGCGCGAGGTGGGCGGCTCACCGATGGCCAGGCCGACCTCCCGGCTGGACATGGCAAAACGGGTGATGGAATCCATCATCAGGATCACATCCCGGCCCCGATCCCGAAAAAACTCGGAGATGGCCGTGGCAAGATAGGCCCCGCGCATCCGCACCAAGGGCGGCTGATCCGAGGTGGCCACCACGACCACGGAACGGGCCAGCCCCTCGGGGCCGAGATCCCGCTCGATAAAGTCTTTCAACTCCCGGCCACGTTCGCCGATCAGGGCGATGACGCTGATGTCGGCGGCCGTATGCCTGGCGATCATGCCGAGCAGGGTGCTTTTTCCCACCCCGGACCCGGCGAGAATCCCGATGCGCTGGCCCTTGCCCAGAGTCAACAGACCGTTGATCGCCCGTACCCCCACGTCCACCGGCTCAAGAATCCGCTCCCGCTCCATGGGGTTGAGGGGATCGGCGTAGAGGGGATACTGCATCTCAGCCCGCAAGGGGCCTTTGCCGTCCATGGGATTACCCAAGCCGTCGATAACCCGACCCAGCAAGGACTCGGCCACCGGCACCCCGGCCTGCCCGCCCACCAGCCGAATGGCGCTGCCCGGCTCGACCCCGCGCATCTCACCCAGGGGCATGAGCAGAACCCTGCCTTCGCGAAAGCCAACCACCTCGGCCAGCACCGTGCTCTTGCCCTTAAAAACCGAAACCTCACAAATGCTGCCCACCGGAATCCCTGGCCCAAGGCTCTCCAGAACCATGCCGATAACTTGGTTCACCCGGCCGCCCACGCTCACCAGCGAGGTATCCTGGGCAACCTGGAGACAATGGGAAAGGTTCATGGAAGCATCCTTGAAAATCTTGGGCTGGGCGCAAACACTTACAGCCCTTCCCCATCAGTGATATCCGCAGCCATGGCTGCGAGAAATGCCTGCTCAACTGCGGCATACAACCTTGTTTTACAATTTTCCAAAGTGGCGTCGATCTCACCGAAGTCTGTTTTCAGGAAACAGCCACCCACGGCAATGTTGGGATCCTCGACCAGCTGGATCCGATTTTTGCCCTCGATCAGCCGAGAATTCTCCAGGCTCGCCTTTTTCAGCCTCCCGAAATCATCGCCATGCAGATGGATTGCCACCGTGGAGTTTTCCACCACAAATTCCATGGCCTTTTTGAGACAGGCCTGAATAACCAAAGGATTCACGGAAACCTCGTGGTACACCAACCGATCCACCATGGTGGTGATCAGAGAGAGCATGCTCTCCTCGTGCTGACGCAAAACCTCTTCCCGCTCCCCATCCAAAGCGGTCAACAGCGCAGCAAGCTCTTGCAGCTGCTTCTCATACTGGGCCAGCCCTGCCGCCTTGCCCTCAGCCTCGCCCTTGGCAAAACCCTCGGCATAGGCTTCTTCCCTGAGGTTTTCCGCCTGCTCCCCGGCCTGGCGAAGCATCTCTGCTGCTTCCTCCATGGCAACTTCCTGCGGAGTCCTCGGTTTTTCAAGCTGTTTGGCTTCCGCGCTGCCAGGCTTGACCTGCCAGAAGTCCTCAAAGGAGAGGAACTCTTCCGTTTCCAAACTTGGCGCGGTCTGCACCACACGATCCTTCTGTAGTTTGAGTACCTTAGACAAATTCGTCCTCGCCGCCACCACCGCTCATGAGCTGAATTTTACCTTCCTGCTCCAAACGCTTGGCAATTTTGATTATGGACTGCTGGGCTCCCTCGACATCTTTTACCCGGGTCGGCCCCATGATTTCCATATCCTCCTTGAGCATTTCCACGGCCCGTGAAGACATGGCGCCGAACATCTTTTCCTTGAGCTCATCGGAGGCGAGCTTAAGAGCCAGCTTCAGATCATCGGTGCTGACCTCCTTGAGGATTGCCTGAATGCCGCGATCATCCACGCCAATGAGATCTTCAAAGACAAACATGAGTCGACGAATTTCATCGGCCAAAGTTTCGCGCTGTTCTTCAATGCCTTCGAGAATAGACGCTTCCAGACCCCGATCGGCATTGTTCAAAATTTCAGCCACGGCCTCCACCCCGCCGAGACGCTGACCCTCCAATCCTTCAACGGAAAGAAGTTCGTCTTGCAACACCCGGTCCACATCCACAAGAATCTCGGGGCTTATCTTATCGAGTTCCGCCATGCGCATCATGACTTCCACCTGAACATCCTCATTGAACTCCATAAGGATCTGGGCAGACTGGGTCGGCTCCAGAACAGAAAGGACCAGGGCCACGGTCTGGGGATGCTCGTTGCGCAGGAAGTTGACCAGCACCTTGGGTTCGAGCTTCCGTGCCTTCTGAAACAGGGTCAACTTCCAATCCGAACGGATTTCTTCAAGGATTTCGCTGGCCTTATCACTGGACATCGCCCGCTTCAGCGCACCTTCCAACAACTCGTTGCCGGAAAGAAAGATGTCGGTGTCACCGCTGTCGCTCTTGAATTCATTGACCAAGGCGGTCAGGTCCTCTTTATCGACCTTGTCGATCCTGGCCATCTGCCGACCAACCTGCTTGATATCCTCGGGATCAAGCCGTTGGAAAACCTGGGAGGCAAATTCTTCACCCACGGTAAGCAGAAACACTGCCGCTTTCTCCGGGCCGGTGAGAGATTCACCGCTCTTTTTTTCAGCTTTGCTCATGGATCAAGCCTCTTCCCGTAACCAGCGGCGCACCAAATCCGCAGCCCGGTCGGGATCGCTCTGGGCCAGACGATAAATCCGCTCCTGATCGGTGAGTCCTCGGGGGGCAAGAGTAAAATCTTCCTCCTCGGCGGCAACTCCACCGACTGCGGGGGCATGCCCACCAGGACCGGAGATGCCCACGCCAGTGCGGGTCTCCAGCTGCTTGGTGGCAAGAATTTTCAAAAACGGTTTGATGACAAAGAGAAGCACCAAAACCGCAACCAACAGATAGACCAGGGGCATGGCCAACCATTCCGTCATTGCCCGATATTTTTCCATGGCATCTACCTCCGGCTCGGGAACGGAAGACAGGGCAAACGGCAGGCTCGCCACTTCCACCTGATCACCCCGCTCTTCGCTATAGCCAATGGCATTTTTGACCAACTTGTCCAAATTCCGCATTTCTTCAGGGCTTCTCGGCTGATACTTTAGACTTGTCTTTCCATCCTTGTCAACGCTCTTTTCGTAGGAACCATCGACCATGACGGCAATGGACAGTCTTTTGACACCCCCACCCTTTTCCTGGGTGTGCTTGGTCTGCTTGCTGATCTCGTAATTCCGGGTGACATTGTTACGATTGTACCCGGCGGCGGTCTTTCCTTCTCCGCCCGCCTCGGCAAAGGTGGCCAGCTCGCCCTTGACCCCTGGTATCCCTTCGGGATTGGCACCGCCACGCTGATCGTTTTCCGTGAGCATTTGCTCGCTACGCACCACCTGGGCGTCAGGGTCAAAGGTTTCCTCGGTCCGTTCAATCTTGTTGAAATCTATCTCTGCGGTAACCCGAGCCCTGGCCCGATTGACGCCAACCACCTCCTCCAGCATGGTTTCCACCTTCTGCCGCAGGGTATCTTCAATCTTTACTTGGTACTCCAATTGGTTTCCGGTGAGCACCCCCTCACCCTCAGCCTGTTTTCGGTAAAGCAGACGGCCGCTGGTATCGACCAGGGTGATATTTTCCGTGGTAAGCCCAGGAACCGCACTGGCCACCAGATTGACAATGCTCTGAATCTCATGCTGGTTGAGTTTTTCCCGACCGCGCAGCTTGACACTGATCGAGGCGGTAGGGGGCTTTTCATCCTCAATGAACACCGATTCCTTGGGGGTGGCAATATGAACCCTGGCTTCAACGACCTGCTGAAAATTCCGGATGGTTCTTGCCAGCTCTCCCTGCAAGGCCCGCTGATAGTTCAAACGCTGAACAAAATCAGTCTGCCCGAAGCTCGTCTGGTTGAAAATCTCAAAACCAACGCCGCCGCCCCTTGGCAACCCCTCGCCTGCCAAGGTCAACCGAACCTCATACACCTGCGAGGCCGGAACCAAAATGGCCCCACCATCATCCGACAGCTTGTAGGGGATGCGCTGGTCCTTGAGTTTCGTCAAGACCTCACCGGCGTCTTCCTGATTCAGCCCGGAAAAAAGAACCTTGTAGGAGGTTTCCTTGCTAGCGGTGGTCAGACTCAACAGGCCGCCAACCACCACGGCGATCACCACGAGTCCGAGTATTTTCTGGGTCATACTCAGGCCCTTGGCAATGGAAGCAATCTGCTCAAGAATTTCTTTTGGGGTAGCCATATTCTGTTCCTTTGCCTAAAAGTTTGGGAGCACTTACTAGATCTGCATCCTCATGATCTCGCGGTACGCGTCAATAACCTTCTGCTGCACCCTGGTCATCATCCGAAAGGAAATACCCGATTTTTCCATGGCGATCATGGTTTCATGAATATTGGCGTGTTCGCCGGTGGCAAGCCCTTGCACCAACATATCTGCCTCCTGACTCTGGCCGTTCACCTCGGCAATCGAGCGACTGAGAATCTCAGAAAAACCCGTACCCGCAGCACCTGGCGTTCCGGGGGACTTCAGCGCTGATGATACAGGCAGGCTGATCGGCTGCATGGTTACTTCTTTCATCTCTATACCTCCAATTCCCTACGGGTTGCTTGACAAATAAGCCCACAGCATTTTTAACCACCGACTATCTGCCGATCTCCAGGGCCTTAAGCGCCATATTTTTGACAGCATCCAGAGCCGTGACGTTGGCCTCATACGAACGCTTAGCACTCATCATGTCCACCATCTGCTCGGCCACGTTAACGTTGGGAAAACGAACCACCCCGTTGGCATCGGCATCCGGATGGGAAGGATCATAGACCTCCTTGAACGGCGCCTTGTCTTCGCTAACCTGCACCACCTCAACCTTGCGGAGACGCTCGGTGGTGGAGTTGAGCGTGTCCTGAAAATTCACGCCCTCCACAGGTTTGGCCGCGAAGACCACTGATTTGGCCTTGTACGGCCCGCCTTCGATGGTTCGGGTGGTGTTGGCGTTGGCCAGGTTCATGGCCGCGATGTTGAGCCGGGCTCTCTCCGCCTTGAGCGCGGAACCGCTGATCTGCATGGCTGTTAAAGTATCCATTTATTATTTGCCTCCCTCGTCAATGGCATAGCGCAGTGAATCAAATTTTTTCCCGATGCTCTTGGCTATCACCTGAAACATCAGCTGGTTTTCAGCCATCTTTACCATCTCCTGATCCAGGTCCACCGGCCGTTTTTCGCTGGCAAACTCCCTGGTTTTGCTGGCTTCCATGGCGTCAAGCTGCATGTGCCCTTTGTCGGTTCTGGCCAACTCCCCCTGGCCGCTCATCACACTCTGCATGACCTTGGCAAAATTAAAATCTTGCCCCGTATAGCCTGGTGTTTCAAGGTTTGCGACATTGGATTGGATCAGGCCCTGCCGCTCCTGACGAAGACTGAGCGCCTGACGCATGGTTTCGATATTGCCGTCAAACAATTTGTTTATGGGCATAACATTCTCCTTTTTGAGCCAAACAACCTGCCTGATTGTCTTGCAAAAAAAGTGCCACTGCCCAATAATTTTCTTCTAACAAAGAGGGAACACCGAAAAAAATAGTCGTTTTCACAAA
Organism: Desulfurivibrionaceae bacterium; assembly: GCA_041671085.1. GTDB lineage: Bacteria > Desulfobacterota > Desulfobulbia > Desulfobulbales > Desulfurivibrionaceae > Thiovibrio. The sequence goes on from JBAZCG010000020.1 coordinate 6,616, forward strand.
GGGAAGAGAATTACAGAAAGGATACGACCGGAGATAAAACGCTGTGCAGACCGAAACAAAACATCACAACATACTAAAATAACAATAAGAAAAAACAACAACATTTCAAAACAGGTACCGGCACAGGCCAAACCAGAAGGCCTTACTCGATCATGCCCTGGGAACGGTACTCATGCAGTTTATTGCGCAGGGTGCGAACACTGATCCCGAGAATCTCGGCCGCATGTGTCCGATTATTGTCGTTTGCCTGTAAGGCCTGTAAGATCATTTGACGCTCCACCTCCCGCAAGGTCTGCATCCCGATGTCCATGGCTGCGGAAGTATTGGCCGCCGCCACTGCCGAATGGCCACAGGCTTGAGAAACAACCGCCACCGCTGGTTCGACCCGGGATGGTGGCTCGACATCATCCCAAAAATCCCACAGCTCAAGCTCCTGGCCCCGTGAAAGGAGCATAGCCCTCTCGATCAGGTTCTCCATCTCCCGCACATTGCCCGGCCAGCCATAGTCGGCAAACCTGGCCCAGACGGCGGCGGAAGGTTTTTTCACCGGCTTGCCGTATTGAGCCGCATACTTCAAAATGAAAAAATCAACCAGCGCCCCGACATCCTCGCGACGGTCACGCAGGGGGGGCAACTTCAGGGGAATGACGTTTAAGCGGTAGTACAGATCCTGCCGAAAAGTCCCTTCCTTAACCGCCTGCTCCAAATCACGGTTGGTGGTAGCCAACACATGCACATCAATCTTGAAAGGGGCTCTGCCCCCCAACCGGTCCACCTCTTCCTCCTGGAGCACCCGCAGGAGTTTGGCCTGGAGGTGCAAGGGGAGCTCCCCGATCTCATCCAACAGCAGGGTGCCGCCGTCAGCCAGTTCGAATTTTCCTTTCTTGGTAACAATGGCCCCGGTGAAAGCCCCTTTCTCGTGGCCGAACAACTCGCTTTCCAGGAGCCCTTCCGGCAGAGCCGCGCAGTTCAAGGCCACGAACGGCCCGTTTCGCCGACCGCTTTCCTGATGGATAAAGCGGGCAAAGACCTCCTTGCCCGTTCCGGATTCACCGAGGATGAGCACAGTGGCCTTGCTGGAGGCCACGCTTCTGGCTCGATCCATGAGCTGCAACAGTTTGGGGTTTTGACCGATAATCGGTTTTTCATGGGCAGGGGTTTCCCCCGATTTCAGGGGGACTGGCCGGTCAGCCGGTTGCGGCAACCTGCGCGCCAGGGCAAAAACCCTGGCCACCGTCTCCTCGATAACCTCCACCGGAAACGGCTTTAAAAGATAATCAAAGGCCCCCTGCTTCATGGCCTCCACCGCCGTATCCACCGTGGCGAAACCGGTCATGATCACCACCGGCAGCTCGGGGCGCAGCGCCTTTACCTGCCGCAAGAGCTCAAGGCCATCCATCCCCGGCATCTTTATATCAGTAATCACCAGCTCAGGCGGCTGCCTGGCGATCATCTCCAGAGCCATCCCCCCATTTTCCGCAACCGCGACTTCATGCCCATTGCGGCTCAACGCCTCAAAGAGGGCAACGCGCATGTTCTGTTCATCATCCACAATCAGTATTTTATGAGGCTGTTCAGACATCGGCTCCGGCCTTTTTCCCCGATTAGTTAGTTCCTGTTGCCGCGACGGACTCCACAGGCAGCAGCACCCTGAAAATGGCACCCCGGCCCGGTTCACTCTCGACCTCGATCAATCCGTGATGCGCCTCGGCAATAGCGTGACTGATGGCCAGCCCAAGCCCGCGGTTCCTGCCTTTGGTCGAAAAAAACGGATCAAAAATTTTCTGTAGATTTTCCGGGGCAATCCCCGCCCCCCTGTCTTGCACCCTGATCTCCACCAAGGCTCCATGCTCCCTGTCTGGCGGCAGCGTCCGCAGACCTAAGGAAAACGTCCCACCCACCGGCGTGCTTTCCATGGCATTCAGACCGAGATTGAGCAGGAGTTGCCCCAGCAGGGCCTGATCCCCGAGAAGACATGTCTGCTCCGCCTCAATCCGGCTCTCCATAAGTATACCATGCTCTCCAGCCATTTCGCGGAGAGTTTCCATACTTTTCTTGAGCACTGCGACCATGTCCAGCTCCTGCATCTGCGGGAGCAGGACACCGGAAAAGGTCACGAAATTATCCAACAGATGATGCATGGTTCGCACCGCCCCCAGCATTCGGGCCGCGACCCGCTCATTGTCGGGGTCTCCGACCAGTTCCCGCTTAAGAATCGAGGCATACAGTTCAAGACTGCCCAGAGGATTTTTCAATTCCTGGCTCATGGCCTCGGCCATCTCCTGCATGGCGGCAAAACGCTTACTCCGGTCGAGATGCATCTCCATCAAGGCAGGGAAGGTCACATCCTCCAAGGAAAGGAAAAACCCGGCCACATGCAGGAATGGGCTTTGCAAATCGTTGCGGCTGATGAGGATGCAGCGTTTTTCCACCCCGGCGACCGAAGCCGATATCTCGCAGAGCAGACGGCCCCCGGAAAGACGTAAGGCCGCAAGTTCATGGGTCAGGCCAAACTTTTGGGAGAGCAGCCCCCAGCAGGTTTTATTCTGGAGAGAGCTTCCGACAAGATCGAGAAGCTGGGCACCCTTCTGGTTTACCGCCAGCAGGTTCCCCTGCCGGTCAGCAAGCAGAATCCCGCCCGGCAAGCTTTCAATCATAGCAAAAAAGAATTCCTGCAGATGCTCCGGGGTATCAAAGGTCGCTTGCGCCATCAGATGATCCGACCCGAAAGGCATGTCTCGGTCATCGCTTTCATCGGGCAGCCTTTCTTGGTTTTCTTCCCAAATCAATCTCAATCTGATTCAGGATAGTTTTTGCTTTCTTCTTGAGCAACTCGTCCGGTCCGGCCTGCGCCTTCTGGAGATGCCCGCGCCCCTTCTCCATCTCCCCGGCCTTGCGGAATAGATCGCCCAATTGCAGATGGATTTGCTGGGCGGCTTTGCTATCCTTGGGCATATCCCCGTCGACTCCGGCCAGATAGACGTCAATGGCCGACTGAGCGCCCTGCCCGGCCAACCCGTCGCCGAACTCTCGGGACCAGCCCTGCAAGGATTCCGGCCCCAGCCATTGTTTCTGCCTGGAACGCGAAAGAACCTCAATCCCCTCGGAATACAGGCCAAGGGTGGCCAACATCCGCAGACGCGCCTCCACATAGACCTTTATTTTTGCCGGAACAGGAGCAGCTGCCGTGGCTTTGGCATACCAGACAAGAGCCTCATTCTTTTTCCCTTGGGCCTCGTTGAGCTTACCGGTCAGGTAATGGAATTCGCCCAGATATTCGCTATCTTTATAGATGCCCTGGGCATAGCAGAGCAGCCGATTAGCGGCGGCCATATTTTTCTGAAGAAGATAAACCTCAGCCCTCCGGCTATAGAGATCGGCCTTGTCTTCATCGGCCAAGGGCAGACCCTGAGCCCTGAAATAAACGGTGGAGGCTTGGTCAAGCAGAGACAACGCCTCAAGCGCCTGCCCAACCAGATAAAGAAACCGCCCATTGTCCAAGGTGCTGACATGGCGGTATTCGGCAACATATAACTGATAGAGTTTCTCGTATTCTTTCCGCGCCAGAAATCCTTCCCCGAGGTAGAGCAAAATCTTCCCGGAAAAATTTTCTTTTTTTCCGTAGACTATCCCAGGCTTATCATGGTGCAAATAGCTTTCCCCAAGCTCAGCGGCGGCCTCTGCGTTATTCCTGGCCTGATACCGGAGAAACAATGCGCGCCGAGCGTCCTGGGTAATAGGATCGCCAGGATACACCTCGATCGCCGCCAAAAAAGGCTTGTCTCCTTCCGGGTCGGCCAGATCAGCGACCGGTTGCCCCTTGATCGTTCTCCGCTCCGGATTATCCATATACTCAGCCCGCCGGAACCGTGCCAGGACAGCAACCCGGTCCTCACGGGTGCCATCTTCAAGAACGCGTTCATAGAGCTTGTGGGCCGTACGCCCATCCCCGCCCTGAAGATAACTCTCACCCAATTCGAAAAGAATCTCTCCGCGGTCAGCAGAATTCTCGGCCAGATTCAGATAATGAAACAGGGAATTCCGCGCGTCCTCTTCCCTGCCCACCCGTAGATAGACAAAGCCAAGCTTGCGCAACAACTCCGGATCCCGGTAGTGATAGTCTGGATATTTTTCAAAAAGCGTAGCAAAGGCCTTCAAGGCTCCGACAGGGTCCTTGCTGGCAGCCATGATCTCACCCAAGCCCATCAGGGCCTTGGCCTTGATATCGTCATCCCCGGATTCAGCGACCATCTTATAGATATCAAGCGCTTCGGCCACCTTTCCCACAGCAAAAAGGGTATCCGCCTGCGCGAGTCGCGCCCGATCACGCAGGGGGGAATCGGGATAGCGCTGTGCGAAAAGCTTAAAATAAATAAGCGCCTCGCGGTAGAAACGCATACGGTAATGGGCGTAGCCAACCTCGTAATACGCCTCGGCCGCTCTTTTCGCCTTTGGAAAATCAGCGCCATACCTGCGGAAGATGTCGCGGACCTTATCCCATTCGGGCGTTGCGCTCTTCATCGCCTGTTGCTTCATGTTCTGGGCCGCCTGCCAAAGCGCCTCTTCCGCCTGCTCCGTCTCGCGAAATTTTTCGTAGTACCGCTGATACGACGAGACAGCCTTTGCCAGATCCCCAGCCTTTGCCGCCTCCACCGCCTCCTGCCAGACCTCCGCCGGGGTCTCCACAGGCCCCGCCGCCTTCGGGGGGGGCGGTGCAGCATCCTTGGCCCATCCCTGTTCCGGCTGAACCCCTCCCACGAGAAGGCCAACGCCGAAAAGAATGAATACCGGCAGAACACGAACAGCATGAAACAACTGGGTATTTTTCATGATTTCTTTCACAGGAGTCGGGGTCAAGCCGTGCTGCCCCCTACCGGGCCAAGTCACCAAAGAGAAGGGATACACCCTTTTTCTACGCCTCGGCAGAAGACGAAACCAACTTGAATCGTTTCATCTTCTCGATGAGGGTGGTCCGGTTCACATTCAAAAGTTTTGCAGCCCTGTTCTTGACCCAGTCCGTCTGCTCAAGAGCTTGGAGGATCAAGCGTTTTTCAAAATCAGCCAGCACTTCGTTGAGAAAAAACCCCTGCACGGGAAGTTCCTCCAACCGCTCGGTCGGCACAGTTCCGGCCGCAAGCAAACGCTCCGGCAGATCAGCCATTGAAAGCACATCACTGCCCGCGAGAATCACCATACGTTCCAGCATGTTTTCAAGCTCCCGAACGTTGCCGGGCCAAGCATAGCCTGCGAACCTGACCATAACCTCATCCGCCACCCCTTTGATTTTTTTCTTCCTAAGCCGGTTGAACCTGGCCACGAAATGCTCGACCAGCAGAGGGATATCCTGGCGCCGCTCCCGCAGGGGCGGGGCCTCAATGGGGATAACATTGAGGCGATAATAAAGATCTTCCCGAAAACGTCCCGCCTGGACCTCCTGCTCAAGATCCCTGTTGGTCGCGGCAACTACCCGAAAATCCGAGCTGATGGTTTTGGTGCCACCGATCCGCTCAAACTCTTTCTCCTGAAGGACCCGCAACAATTTCACCTGAAGCATGGGGCTCATTTCAGAAATTTCATCAAGAAAGACCGTGCCCCCATTCGCCAGTTCAAAACGGCCGAGCCGGGTCCGGATCGCGTGGGTGAACGCCCCTTTTTCATGACCGAACAGCTCGCTTTCCAAGAGTTCCCCTGGAATAGCCCCGCAATTCACCGGCACAAAAGGACCAGCGCCGCGAACCCCCTCATAATGGAGGGCCTGAGCGATAAGCTCTTTTCCGGTGCCGGATTCGCCCCGGACCAACACGGTGGTTTCGGCATCGCAGACTTTTTTAATCAAGGAAAAAACATGTCGCATGGCGCTGCTGTTGCCGATGATGGCGGCACATCCTCTCACGGTTTTTGCCGGGAGAGGATGTGCCGGAGAAATCCGGCGGCTCACCCCGGCCTTGTCCAGAGCGGCATCAAGGCGGCTTTCGCTCACCGGCGCCTCAAGATAATCGATGGCCCCGGCCTGCAAGGCGACAACTGCGTCCTTGACCGACGGTTCGCTTGCCGCCACAATAACCGTCACCGGGGAGGCAGCATCTTGAAGATCACAGAGAAAAGAAGCATGGGGCTGAAGCGAAGACACCGCCAGAAGGATCGCCTGGCACTGGTTTTCTTCGAGCCAGCGCCGGGCTTCCGCCTCGGAACGGACCACGACCAGAGCCAGGTCTTTTTTCTGCAGAGCTTTGACCAGCTCGGAAGAACGACCGGAAGAATCAAGAAGCAGAAGGAGCAGGGGATTGTGCGTCATACCACCATCATGAATTTCTTGTTTTCTTTTAATAAATTTCACAGCTTATGTTCTTTTGTATACATTATTCAGAAAAAAAGTGTCAATTTTTTTTCACATGCTATATTTTATCAATAATTATTGGAATGTTATGTATTACTGTGGTCTGGCCGCCATCCGGAGGGCATTCCCTCCGTCCGACTGAAAAAGGTTTTCACATGCCGAGAGACGCAAGCACGGACAAACCCCTGGTTGAGCTGGTGAACGTCACCAAGATCTATCCGCCTGATGTTGTCGCCGTAGAAGACGTTTCCCTGCGGATTTACAAGGGCGAAATCCTTTTTCTCACCGGTATGAGCGGGGCGGGGAAAACGACCCTGATCAAACTGATCTGCCGCCTGGAAACGCCCACCCGCGGCCTCATAGAGGTGGCCGGGCGCGACCTTGCCAAGATCAGTACGGCCGGGGTCCAGCGCATGCGTCAAAAAATCGGCGTTGCCTACCAGGATTTCCGACTGCTGGACAGGCAAACCGTGCTCCAGAACATTGCCATGGCCATGGAAGTGACTTACGCAAGCACCAAGATCATTCGGGCGAGGGTCGAGGAGCTGCTGGCCCTGCTCAACCTCTCCGACAAGCGGGACAAGCTTGCCGGCGACCTCTCCCGCGGAGAACAGCAACGGGTGGCCCTGGCACGGGCCGCTGCCAATGGACCAAGCTTGCTGCTGGCCGATGAGCCGACCGGCAACCTCGACCCGGCGGCGACCGAACTGGTCATCAATCTCTTCCGGCACCTCAACGAAAAAAATGGTTCGACCATCGTGGTCGCCACCCATGATCCGTCGATTTACGCGGAAACGGAGCACCGGGTCATGACGCTGAATAACGGGCAACTTTCCGCCCATCCCAACCGCTCGCCACGACAGATCGAACTTTTTGAAACGTAGCCGCCGCTAAACCCCGAACCTTACGGGCGAAACCGCTTTCCTTTCCAAGGAGTACCAGACGATGCAGTTTCTGGCCTATATCTTACGCCAAACAGGAAAAAATCTCAGACAGACCTGGGGGACACAGGTAATGACCCTGCTGACCGTGACCCTCTCCGTGCTTATCTTTGCCTTTTTCTTTCTCATCTACACCAACATGCTCAGGGCCAGCGAACGGCTTGGCGACGATGTCCGCCTCATTGTCTATCTGGACCAAGAGGTTCCGGCGCAGATGCGCCCAGGGCTCGAAAAAAAGATTCGCGACTTCGGGCCGGTGGAAAAAATCATTTTTGTCTCCCGGACCGAGGCCTTCGCCCGGCTCAGCGCCCAGATGGGCAAGGAAAAGGATATCTTAAACGATCTGGGCCCGGAATTTCTCCCGCCCTCCATCGAAGTGTATCCCCTAAAAAATCTGAATGACCTCACCAAGATCAGCCAGTTTTCCGATTTCCTCCAGACCCTGCCCCACGCGGCCAAGGTCCAATCCGGCAGCGACTGGCTCCGTCGTTTCGGCTACTTTACTAATCTTCTCCAGATCGTGGTTCTGTTAAGCGGGAGCCTGCTCATCATAAGCATGACCTATATCGTATCATACACCCTCCGACTCACCGTGCTTTCCAGACAGGGCGAGCTGGAAATCCTCAGACTGCTTGGCGCCACCAGCGCCTATATCCGCCTGCCGCTCCTGCTCGAAGGCATGTTGCAGGGGTTCATGGGCTCAAGCCTTGGACTTGCTGCGCTATACATACTCTATCAATGGATTGCCAACCGTTTCAGCGGCCCAGGCTTCTTAAAACTCTTTGATTTTGCCTTCTTCCCCCCAGAATTTACGACCGCAATCCTGCTGGCCAGCGTCGTGCTGTGCACGGTTGGCAGCCTTTTCTCAATCCGCAGATTTATCCGCATCTGACGCATGATTTCCATTCTTCGCCGCCCATATTTTCCTGTCTACGTGTTGACGCTGGCTCTGGCCATCTGCCTCGGCCAACGCCTTTGTCTGGCCGCAGACCCCCCTCCCATGGACGCCAAGATTATCGAAGAACAAAAGAAAATCCAACGCATAAAGAAAGGAATTGAAGATCAGAAATCCAGGGTACAGACCACCAAGAAGCAGGAAAGCTCCCTACTCACCGAACTGGATCGGCTGAACGGACATATTCAGAATGAAGGCGACAAGCTCACCCGCCTCAAAAAAGAACTGACCAAACACGAACAGCTCATGGCGACCAAACAGGATGAAGCCGCCCAGGCAAAAGAGGCTAAGGAACAAGCAAAGCGCCATATCAAAAAACGACTCAATGCCTTTTACCGAATGGGAGAGATCGGCGTAGTGAATGTCATCTTTTCAACCAGCGAACTGCCCGATCTTCTTGCCTTTCGCGAGTATTTCGATGCCCTGCTCAAGCGAGATCAGGATGTTATCGGTCAATATCGGGAAAAAGTGGAAACGCTTGAAAAAACACAGATCAGCCTCCACCAGGAAAAACAGGCCCTGGTGGAAACCATAGCCAAGGTTAAAGGACAGGAAGAGGAATTGGCCTCCACCCGTGAGGAACGAATGCGCCTGCTGCAAAAGGTAAAAACCGAAAAAAAGCTGTACCAGATGGCGCTAACAGAACTCGAAGGGGCGGCAGACAGGCTAACCAATACCCTTGAGCAGCTCAAGACCGAAGCAGCAAAAGCCCGCCAGAAGGAAACGCGCCAAAAGGAACCCCGGTCGGCTACCACCCAGAAATCCCGCCCGGCCAATCTCGGCTTTGCCACTCAAAAAGGCCGCCTCGCTCCGCCGGCGCCGGGCACGGTTACAACCCTGTTCGGTAAGAGCGTTCAAGAAAAATTCGGCATCACCACCTTTGCCAACGGCATTGACATCAAAACAGCGCCGGGCACGGAAATCACCGCCATCTACGAGGGCAAGGTGATATACGCCAAATTCCTGCGCGGCTACGGCAACCTGCTCATCATTGACCATGGCCAGCAATATCTCAGCCTTGTTTCCCGAGCTGCAAAATTCTTCAAAGAAGAAGGCGACACGGTTGCCAGGGGCGAGGTGGTTGGTATCATGAGCGATCAGGAAGGATTATTGGGAGAGGGGCTCCACTTCGAGATCCGTCATGGCACGACGCCGGAAAACCCCCTCCAATGGGTAAACAACGCCAAGCTCACCATCAAGGCAACCCCCAAGGCGCCCCACTGATCTTCCCCATGCCAGCACAGATAAATCGTTGTTTCCCGGCACGAAACATGCTAGACTAATAGTTATTGTCTCCACTACAGACAACAAATAAGCCTCCTTTGAAATTTTCCGGTTAAGGACCAGTCATGAAAAGTTCGACAAAGCGGTCGGTTATAAAAATTATTGTTGTTACTCTCTGTGTTGGTGCCGGCTCTTTGCTGGCCTGGAATTACTCAACCGTCACCGCGACTACCCAGGACACCTATGAAAGCCTTGAAGCCTTTTCCAACGTGCTCAACATGGTGCAGGAAAACTATGTCGAGGAAGTAGACAGCCAGAAGGCCATCGAAGGGGCAATCAAGGGCATGCTCAACACCCTGGACCCCCACTCTTCCTATATGAAACCTGATGATTTCAAAGAATTGCAGGTAGAAACCCAGGGGAGCTTCACCGGCATCGGCATCGAAATAACCATGAAGGACAACATCCTCACGGTTGTCTCGCCCATCGAAGGAACACCCGCCTTTGCCAAAGGGCTCAAGGCGGGCGATAAAATCGTCAAGATCGGCGATGAACAGACCCAGGACATGAGCCTCATGGAGGCGGTAAAACGCCTGCGGGGGCCAAAAGGCTCAGAAGTTACCATCTCCATCCATCGCAAGGGTTGGGGCGACATCAAGGAGATAACCTTGGTCCGCGATATTATCCCCATCCACAGCGTCAAATCAAAACTGCTTGAACCGGGATATCCTTACATCCGCATTATCAACTTCCAGGCGCAGACCACGGCTGATTTCAAAAAAGCGTTCGCCGATTTGGAAAAGCAAGGAAAGGTAAAAGGACTCATCGTGGATCTTCGCAATAACCCGGGCGGGCTTCTTGATCAGTCCGTAAAGATTGCCGATATCTTCATCGACGAGGGCGTGATTGTTTCCACCAAAGGCCGGATCAAGGAACAAAACTCCGTGTTCTACGCCCGTGACAACAACCCCAAATACACCTTTCCCCTTGTGGTGTTGGTAAACGAAGGCAGCGCCAGCGCCTCGGAGATCGTGGCCGGCGCCCTGCAGGATCACAAGAAAGCGGTGATCATTGGTGCCCAGACCTTTGGCAAAGGATCGGTGCAGACCATCATCCCCATGGACAGCGGGGCAGGCCTCAGGCTGACCACGGCCAGATATTACACCCCCAGCGGTCGCTCGATCCAGGCAACGGGTATTACCCCGGATATCGTCGTCGCTTCTCCCACGAGCATGTCAGTCGAAGCCGACGACAAAGAGGATGACCAGGACAAGAAACCGAAATACCTGCGGGAAAAGGACCTGAAGCATCACATCGGCAATGGCTTGAAGGATGATGTGACGCAAAAAGAGGAAAAACCAAAACCAGAAGAGAAGACGAAATCCCGGATAAAGACCCCGACGACCAAAGAAAAACCGGAGGCTGAAGATCTGAGCAAGGATCAGCAGCTGAACACCGCGCTGACGCTGCTCAAAGGGCTGAACGTTTTCGGCAAGAAGTAAACGCTCCGAGACGATAGACGAAAAACACAGAACACACCTGACCCAGCCATTATGGCTGACCATTGACATAAAAAAAGGAGAGGCTTTGCCCTCTCCTTTTTTTATGTAGCAACCACTACGAAATCACCATCACTCACATCCCTGACCATCGCCGTTAACAGCAGTGTCCGCGACGCGGATCCGTTACGATTCTTTACGCCGGTAGCACGGCTATCGTTCTTGCCATGTAATTGGTCCGGCTATTTTGCACAACGGCTTGCGGCGGCGACCAGCGCGTAGTAATCACACCCCTCCAAGTCGTTGATCACCACGGCAGGAAAGTTTTCCACCTCGAAGCGGAACAGGGCCTCTGGTCCGGCATCGGCAAAGGCAACCAGCTCGGACTTCTTGATACATCTGGACAAAAACGCCCCAGCCCCACCAATGGCGGCGAGATACACCGCCCCATGCGCAAGCATCGCCTGACGCACCTCAGCGGAACGGGCGCCCTTACCCATGGTTGCCGCAAGCCCGAGGGCAAGCAGGCGCGGGGTATAGCTATCCATTCGGTAGCTGGTGGTGGGGCCTGCCGCGCCGATTACCCGACCAGGCCGGGCAGGACTCGGACCGACATAATAGAGCAACTGCCCGGCAAGATCCACCGGCAGCTCCTTTCCCTCATCCAGCAGGGCGCAAAGCCGGCGATGGGTCTGATCGCGCCCGGTGTACAGCGTCCCGCTCAGGCTTACCAGTTGCCCGGCCTTGAGCGAGGCCAGGGCCTCCGGGGAAAAAGGCAGACGCACCTCGAGCAGGTTGTCAAAAAAAGCAGGTTCCCCGCGCAGTAAAGACATAATTGGTACAGTCCTCAGCTTTCAGTCTTCAGCTATCAGCCTTCAGTTTTCACAAAACGATTTCTTTGTGCCGGTGGGCATGGCACTGGATATTGATGGCCACGGGCAGGCTGGCGATATGGCAGGGGAAGGTCTCCATATGCACGGCCAAGGCCGTGGTGATCCCGCCAAAGCCGTGCACCCCCTGGCCCTGGGCATTGATCTCCCGCAGCAACCGCTCTTCAAGCACAGCCACATCCGCTCGCCCGCTTTTCTCACCGACCGGCCGCAACAGGGCCTTCTTGGCCAGCAGGGCCGCTTTTTCAAAAGAGCCGCCCAGGCCAACCCCAATAATCATCGGCGGACAGGGGTTCGAGCCTGCGTCCAGCACCCGGTCGATCACGTGGCGAACCATCCCTTCCGTTCCGGCGGCAGGCGGCAGCATAACCAGGCTGCTCATATTTTCACTGCCGCACCCCTTGGGGAGAAAGCGAAGGGTAAGGCGATCACCGGGAACCACCTCCAGATGCACCACCGCCGGGGTATTGGTCCCGGTGTTTTGGCGGGTCAAGGGGTCACAGACCGATTTGCGCAGATACCCTTCCTCGTAGCCGAGCCGCACCCCCTCCTGCAACGCCTCACCAAGATCGCCCTGGATGTGGACCTCCTGGCCGAGTTCAACAAAGAGGATGCCGGTGCCGGTATCCTGGCACACCGGAATCCGCTCCCGGCTGGCGATCTCGGCATTGGTGAGGAGAAGGTCCAGGATATTGCCGGCAAGCTCTCCGGTTTCCCGGTCCCGCGCGGCAAGCAGGGCCTCAAGAATATCCGGCTCCAAATCATGGGCTGCGGCAATGGCCAGATCACGAACGGCCTGGCGGATCTCGCTGCTGTCAATCTCTCGCATGGCTCAGAAAACTCTCATGGATTAGCGGAGTTGCATGAAGTTCGTCGCAACGCGATAGATCGGGATCTTCGAAGTCTTCGCTTATCTGCGACGCCATCAGGGATTGAGCCTGCGGTTGCGCAAGGCCAGGCTCTGTTGCTTGAAGGTATGCTGAATAATTTTTTCCCGGTCTTCATCAAGAAGGAAATCAAACTCCAGGGCGACCCGAAATTTGCAATCAGACTCTTCCTCTTCCGGAGCCGGATCGCAGGCAATGACCTTGCCAAAGGAATACACATAGATGTAAGCAGGGAGCAGGACAACATGGATCTCCACAATCTCATCCAGCCTGGCGGGAGCATCGCTGCAAAAGGCGATTCCATTGGCGCTGAGATTGGCCTTGCGCATGATCAGGGCATCCAGGGGACTCTCCCCCCCCTTGACCTGTTTCAGCATCATGTTCATCTTGTGGTCCAGATGCTGCAAAAAATCAGCCAGATCCGCATCCCGCTCCCGTAGCTTGGCCAGAGCGCTCTGAGCACCGATGAACATCTGGATATCGGCAAGCCCTTCCTGGTTGTATGGAGAAATCCCCTGTTGGAAATCATCAACAACAGCCTGCATCTTTTCTGCGGAAACCGGATGAACTGCCAACATCACCCTGTCCGTGACCCGAACCGATTGTCTGCGATTTAAGCCTTCCGTCATCTCTGCACCCCACCCCGTCAAATGATATTCCTTAAAACAGCAAGAAAATCCACCCGCTCCTGCACCCATCGATTCAAGATGCCTCGGTGGGAAAATACGGTCAGCCCCGGTCTTACTTGAGCAGATTCTCAACCTCACCCTGCATGACAAAACTATGCTCTGCGTCAGGATACACGCCCGCCTTGACCTCATCCCGAAAAGCGGTAATGGCCCCGGCGATCTGGGGAGCCAGATCCGCGTAGCGCTTCACGAAACTGGGCACGAATTTCTCAAACATGCCCAAAAGATCGTGACTGACCAGCACCTGCCCGTCGCACTGCACCCCAGCCCCGATGCCGATGGTGGGGATGGGAACGCTTGCGGTGATGGCTGCGGCCAACTTGTCGGGAAGGCACTCCAGGACAATGGCGAAAGCACCGGCCTCGGCCAGCCCCTTGGCCTCGGCCAGCAGTCGCCGGGCCGATTGGGCATCGCGACCCTGCACCTTGTAGCCACCCAACGCTCCCGCGGTCTGCGGGGTCAGGCCGATGTGGCCCATCACCGGAATCCCGGCCCGGACCATGGCCGCCACGGTCGCACAGATTTCTAGGCCGCCCTCAAGCTTCACCGCATCGCAGCCCGCTTCTTTGAGAAAACGGCCGCCGTTGCTGATGGCCTCCCGCGGATCAACCTGATAGGAGAGAAAGGGCATGTCGCCGACCAGTAGCGCCCGCTCCACCCCATGCTTCACCGCCCGAGAATGGTGGAGCATCTCCTCCATGGTGACCGGCACCGTGGACTCATAGCCAAGGAGCACCATGCCCAAGGAATCGCCGACCAGGACAATCTCGACCCCGCTCCGATCCAGGAGTCGGCCGAAGCTGGCGTCATAGGCCGTCAGCATGACGATTTTGTCCCCAGTCGCCTTGAGGTCGATGATATCACGGACTGTCAGTTTTTTTCCGATCATACGCTTAGATCCTTGGTCACTCTGCCGCCGCTTAAAATGGCAGACTGGCGGCTTCGCCGTTGCATGGGTCCGCATCCTGCCTTCGGGTAAAGGGTCTGCCGAAATGGGTATACGCCGCTTGGGTTGCCATTCGGCCCCGGGGGGTGCGCATCAGCAACCCCATCTGGATAAGAAAGGGCTCGTAGACATCCTCCAGGGTGGTCTTTTCCTCGCAGGCCATGGTGGCCAGGGTTTCCAGACCGATGGGACCGCCCTGGAACTTGTCGATGATGGTCAAAAGAATCCGCCGGTCCATCTCGTCGAGACCTTCCTGGTCCACGCCCAGCATGTTCAAGGCCTCGTCCGCCACCTGGGCCGTGATGCTGCCCTGGGCCTTGACCTCGGCAAAATCCCGCAGCCGCTTGAGCAGCCGGTTGGCGATCCTTGGAGTGCCCCGGGAACGGCGGCCGATTTCCAGGGCCCCGCCCTCGTCCATGGGCACACCCAGAAGGTGGGCCGACCGTTTAACAATGGTCACCAGTTCGTCGGGCGTATAAAAATCGAGGCGCAGCACCATGCCGAAGCGGTCCCGCAAGGGCGGGGTCAAAAGGCCGGTGCGGGTGGTCGCCCCCACCAGGGTGAAGCGCGGCAGATCCATCTTGACGCTGCGCGCCCCCGGACCCTGGCCGATGATCAGATCGAGCTGATAATCCTCCATGGCCGGATAAAGAATCTCCTCCACCACGTGGTTGAGGCGGTGGATCTCATCGATGAAGAGCACATCGCCTTCCTGGAGGCTGGTGAGGATGGCGGCCAGATCGCCAGCCCGCTCGATCACCGGCCCGGAGGTGACCCGGATGTTGGCGCCCATCTCGTTGGCGATGACGTAGGCAAGGGTGGTCTTGCCCAGGCCGGGAAAGCCGTGCAACAGGACATGGTCCAGAGCCTCGCCCCTGGCCTGCGCGGCCTTCAGGGCAATGGAGAGATTGCTTTTCAACTGCTCCTGGCCGATGTACTGGTCAAGCAATTTGGGCCGCAGTGCATGATCAACCGGCTCGACCAGATCGGCCACCGGCGAAACCAACCGTTCTTCGTGATTCACACCAGGGCCCTCAAGGTCTGACGGAGCAATTCTTCAAGCCGCATGGCAGCAAAGGCCTCGGCCCCTGCCTGCTGCCGGACCACAGCCAGCGCCTCCCTGGCCCGAACCACGGGATAGCCAAGATTGAGCAGGGCGGAGATCGCATCGTGCACCCGTTCGTCTTCGCCCGGGACAATAAGGCCTGACGAAGAGACAGACAACGCCTCGGGCACGAATTGAACCTTGTCTTTCAGCTCTAGACAGAGCCGCTCTGCGGTTTTTTTACCCACCCCTGGCAGCCGGGTAAGGCGGGCCAGATCGTCGTGCAGGATGGCCCGGGCCATCTCCAACGGAGAGATCCCGGCAAGGATATGCATGGCCAGCTTTGGCCCTATCCCGGAAACCGTGTTCAGCAACTGGAACATCTCCTTTTCCGAGGTCTCAAGAAAACCATAGAGGTTGAAGGCGTCCTCACGCACCACCGTCTGGATGTGGAGAAAAACCTCCTCCCCCACCCCCGGCAACCTGGCCTGCCAGGCCTGGGGGAAAAAAACCTCGTACCCCACTCCGCCCACGTCCACAACGATGGATTCGGGTAATTTCTGAAACAGTATTCCTCGCAGGCAGGCAATCATTATGGTGTCTATTATGGAAGAATTTTGGCAAGAAGAGAAGCAAAAAGCCTGTTGGCCCAAAACCGATCA
The DNA here is from genome assembly GCA_041671085.1 of Desulfurivibrionaceae bacterium. Taxonomy (GTDB): domain Bacteria; phylum Desulfobacterota; class Desulfobulbia; order Desulfobulbales; family Desulfurivibrionaceae; genus Thiovibrio. The sequence goes on from JBAZCG010000020.1 coordinate 22,691, forward strand.
GGTGGCATTTACCTTAACGCGGCACATTGGCGCTATGACTAGCCCGGCAGATGGCCACGGCGAGGGCGTCGGCCGCATCATGGCTGGGCGAGGCGACAAGCTTGAGCAGAACCCGGACCATCTGCTGCACCTGCTCCTTCGGGGCCTGGCCATACCCGGCCACCGCTTGCTTCACCACGGTGGGGCTATACTCCTCCAGGAGCAACCCATGCTGCCTGGCGGCCAGAATCAACACCCCGCGGGCATGGCCGAGCTTTAAGGCCGAGCGGGGATTGATGGCGGTGAAGATGTCCTCAATCCCGGCCAGCTGCGGCTTATGGGCACCAATGACCTCGCGGATGCCGTCGTAGATCTCTTCCAGCCGCTCGGGAAACGGCTTTTTTTCCGAGGTCCGGATCACCCCGCAGGTGACAAAGGTAAGGGCATGGCCCTGGCAATCGATCACCCCGTAACCGGTGGCCCGCGAACCGGGATCGATCCCGAGGATGCGAACTATTTCCGCCCCTGCCTTCCCTTTGCCTGGGGTCATATCTTAGGAAATCTTTTCCATCAACTCATCGGGGATATCGAAGTTGGCATGCACCTTCTGCACGTCATCAAAATCCTCCAGGTTGTCGAGGAGCTTCATCAACGAAATGGCCGTCTTTTCCTCGGCAACCTCGATGGTGTTCTTGGGGATCATGGTGAGGGATGCCTCGACAAAGGCGATTCCTGCTTTCTCCAACGCCTCCCGCACCGCGTTGAAATCCTCGATCGCGGTCACCACCTGGAAGATCTCGCCGTCATCGATCACATCCTCGGCGCCGGCCTCAAGAGCCAGTTCCAGAAGCTTTTCCTCGTCAATCGCTCCCTTTTCCACCAAAATGGAGCCCTTTTTGTCAAACATGTAGGAAACGCAGCCGGTCTCCCCCAGGTTACCGCCGGACTTGCCGAAGAAGAAGCGCACCTCGCCCACGGTCCGATTCCGGTTGTCGGTGAGACAGTCAACGAGAACCGCCACCCCGCCAGGCCCGTAACCTTCGTAGGTGATCTCTTCGTAGTTCACCCCTTCCAGCCCGCCGATCCCCTTCTTGATGGCCCGGTCGATATTGTCCTTGGGCATGTTCACGGCCCGAGCCGAAACAATGCCAGCCCGCAGCCGGGGATTGGCCTCGGGGTCACCGCCGCCCATGCGGGCAGCAACGGCAATTTCCTTGGCAAGCTTGGTGAACATCTTACCGCGCTTGGCGTCCTGGGCGCCTTTACGATGCTTGGTGTTAGCCCATTTTGAATGTCCGGACATGATTTACTCCTTGAGGTTAAAAATTAAAAATGCAGAGTTGTAAAAACCGCCCTTACCCTCGCCCTCTGCATTGATCATTCTGCCCTATTCATCTTCTTAAATCCCATCCCCAGCACAAAAACCTCACGGCTTTCCGGACGGGAGCTTTTCGGCTTCACGATCTTGGTCAGGTTAAAATGGGGGCGAACTTCATCCACAAAGGCCTTGAAATCCTCGCCCTCAAACACCTTGCAATAAAAATTGCCGCCCAGCTGCAACATCTCCTGGGCGATCTCCAGAACCCGCCGGGAAAGATCCAACGAGTGCTGCTGATCCGACCATTTGTTGCCGGTGGTGCGCGGGGCCATGTCGCTGATGATCACCGCGAATTCCGGACAGATACCGCGCACCCGGTCCAGCACCTCGGCGGTCATGATGTCGCCGTGCAGAAAGGAAAACTTACCGCTGTTGCCCTTGGTGTTGATCTGCCCGAAGTTGAGGTCAACCCCAACCACCAGCCCCTGGGGGCCGACGGCCTGGGCCGCGTACATGGACCAACTGCCGGGCTGGCAGCCCAGGTCGAGCACCGTGTCTCCCTTTTTCAACAGCCCGTGCTTCTGTTGGGCCTCCTCCAGCTTATACACCGAACGGGCGGGATAGCCTTCCTTCTTGGCCTTTTTGAAGTAGTGATCCTGAACTTCTTTCACAGGCCTGCCGCCTTGGTTGGGGTCTGCACGGTTTCCGTAGTGCGCCGCGAAAAAACATCGTTAAAAAGCGGTTATATTTAGCCTGTTTGTCGCTTCTTGACAAGCATAATCCCCAGGCATTCAAGGATGGTGTTTGCGGAATTGACGAAGGGTAATGCGTGGAACAACAGGCGAGGGACTAATACAACAAATGGGGGTGGGGAGGCTACAGGCCCGCCAGGCCAACCCGATTCACCTCGTACCGCCTTTCTCCTGATGCGGAAACCACCTACATATGCAGTCTCATTTCGAATCGACGAACCGTCCGGCGATAGCCTTCATCTCCTCGGCAATAGCGGCAAAGGCGTCGGTTACGTCCGGGTCGAAATGCTCCCCCTTGCCAGCCTGTATTATCTCAAGGGCCTTTTCGTAGGGAAAACTTTCCTTGTATACCCGGCGGCTGATCAGGGCATCGAAAACGTCCGCCAGGGCCATCAACCGGGCGCAAATGGGAATCGCCTCCCCGGCCAACCCTTGGGGATAACCGCTGCCGTCCCATTTCTCATGGTGGCTCAGGGCAATCTGCTTGGCGCAGCACAAAAATTCCATCTCCATGCCGATTTCGGTTTCGGCACGCTCAATAGCCTCCTTGCCCAAGGTGGTGTGTCTCTTCATAATTTCGAACTCTTCCGGCTCAAATTTCCCAGGCTTGAGCAGGATGCTGTCGGGAATGCCGACCTTGCCGATATCGTGAAGCGGCGCTGATTTGCAAAGAATCTCGATCTGGCGTGGCGTCAGATAAGCGGAAAAACGCGGATGCGTTTTCAGTTTTTCGGCCAACACCCTGACATACTGCTGTGTACGCCGTATGTGGTTGCCGGTTTCATTGTCGCGGGTTTCGGCAAGGGAAGCCATGGCCAGGATCGTCACATTCTGAATTGCCGTCACTTCCCGCGTTCGCCTGGCAACCTCATTTTCCAAAAAGGTATTTTGATCCCTGAGGAAATCGCGGGCGACCTTGTTTTCAAGGTGCGTCTTGACCCGGGCTAAAACAATGGGGGGACTGACCGGTTTGGTGATGTAGTCAACAGCTCCCATTTCCAGCCCCAGCTTCTCATCCTCCATTTCGCTCATCGCAGTCAGAAAGATGATTGGAATGTCGCCCGTGGCCGGATCTGACTTCAATTCGCGGCAGACATCGTAACCGGAAAGACCCGGCATCATGATATCAAGCAGAATGAGATCGGGAGGATTTTCGCTCCGCGCGATCTTCAACGCCCGGTCCCCGTTGCTGGCTCCCTTGACGGTGTAATGTTCCTTCAGCAGATTAAACATAAGGGTCAGGTTGTCGGGCGTGTCGTCCACGACGAGGACCGATGGTTTCGGCAAATAGGACGGTCTCATATCAGGTTAACTCCTTTCCATTGAGCCGATGAAGCCCCGCAGGGCCTCGATAGCGGCATCAACATCAAAACCCGCAACGGCCGAAGCTACCTTTCTTGCCTGCTCCGCCAAATGCGTTCCTCTTGTTGCCGCCACAAGCTCCTCGGCGGCATTACCGGCCGCCAGGTCGTCGTCTTCCAGCAGCGCCAACAGCCTTTCGAGCAAGGGTTGCAGTTGCCCTTTGTCGATCCGCACGGCATCGGTCGGTACCACACCTGCGTCCAAGGTTGCCAGGCCGTCGATGATCGGCCGCAACGCATCGAGCGTTAAAGTCAACAACCGGTCGATTTCGTCGTGTGGGGCCTTATCGCGACAGGCGTATTCCAATTGGGCGGCGGTACGCTGCACTTCCTTTGCGCCGATATTACCGGCGGTCCCCTTCAGTGTGTGTGCCGCTCTAGCAGCTGTCGTGGAATCCGGATCCCGCCGCGCCAGCTCGAAGGTCTCGGCGAAGTCGCCCTGACTGCCCCGAAACTTGACGAGCAACTTCCGGTAGAGAGAAAAGTTGTTCATGGTGATGGCAAGTCCGGCCTTCGTGTCGATGCCAGGCAGATTCGGCAGCATCTCAGGGGGTGTTTCGGTCATCGGCTGCGTGTCCGTACCCAACGCTGGGTCAGCCGGGTTGGCCGGCACGATCCAGCGTGCGAGAGTCTCGAACATGGCATTGACGTTGAGCGGCTTACCGATATGATCGCACATGCCCACACCAAGAACCTTTTCCCGCTCTCCGTCGATGACGTTGGCGGTCATCGCAATGATCGGCAACGTCGCCCAAGCCGGATTCAGGCGGATCCGGCGGGTTGCCGTGTAACCGTCCATCACCGGCATTTGGCAGTCCATCAACACCCCGTCGAACCGGGCATCCCCGGCCAATAGATCAAGGGCTTCCTGGCCGTTCGTGGCCAGCACGATCTCAATGCCGGCGCTCCCCAGCAGTTCCATCGCAAGTTCCTGATTCATTTCGTTGTCCTCCACCAGCAGCAGCCGTGCCCCCCGAAGTTTGCGCATGGCTTCGCTCTGCAGCAACGCCTTTTCCGCTATTCGTCCGCGGGTAATGACCGTCTTGCCCAGCGTTTCGCCAATAGCCTCCAGCAAGGCCGAGGCGGTCACCGGCTTGGTCAGCACGGTACGCACGGGGACGCCTCGTTTCTCCGCGGAATTGAGCACATCCTCCCTGCCGTAACCGGTGACCATGACGACCTTCGGTTCATGGGCAAGTCCTGCTTCCCGCATTTTCCGGATACATTCGACGCCATCAATAGAGGGCATCTTCCAATCCATAAGAACGAGGCCGTAAGGAGCAGCCTGACTGTCCGCCAACTTGATCATTTCCAGCGCCTGACGGCCATCGGTAGCCACTTCGACCTCCAGGCCGTAAGTTCTGCCCATGGTAGCCAGAATTTCCCGGGCAGCGGCACTGTCATCCGCAACCAATACCCGGATCCCGGCCAATTCATCGGCGCGGATCATGCGACGCGGCACCTGTTCAGCCTGTTGGCCGAACCTGGCATTAAAATGGAAGATTGATCCCTTGCCGTATTCACTCTCCACCCAGATTTTGCCATCCATCAGTTCAACAAGATTCTTGGAAATGACAAGTCCCAGACCGGTGCCGCCATATTTCCGGGTTGTTGAGGAATCGGCCTGACTGAAGGATTGGAAGAGCTTCTGCTGATGTTCCCAGGTCATGCCGATTCCTGAATCCTGAACCCAAAAGTGCAATTCCACGTCCTGGGAGGTGAGTACTACGGTTTCAATACCGACGATGATTTCTCCGTACTCGGTGAATTTCAGGGCGTTATTGCCAAGATTCACGAGTACCTGCCCCAAGCGTAGCGGATCACCTATGAGTGCGGTGGGAATCTCCGGGGCAATATTGAAGAGCAGCTCCAACCCCTTGTCCTCCGCCCGGATGCCGAGCAGGTTGGCCAGGTTGTCCATGACGTCTTCCAATTGAAAGTCAATCTTCTCCATTAACAGCTTGCCGGCCTCGATTTTGGAAAAATCAAGAATCTCGTTGATGATGCCAAGAAGGTTGTCGGCGGCACGATTAATCTTCTGGACGTAGTTGTGCTGCTTGGAAGTGAGTTCCGTCTGCAGGGTCAGGTACGACATGCCGATGATGGCATTCATCGGCGTACGGATCTCATGGCTCATGTTGGCCAGGAAATCCGCCTTGGCCTGGGATGCCCGCTCCGCTGCCTCCCGGGCGGCGGCCAGTTCGTCTTCAAACTGTTTGCGCTCCGTCTGGTCCAGAACCACCTCAATCGCCCCGGTGATGGTGCCGTCCGCATCGCGCAGTATCCCCGCACTGCCATGGAGCCAGGCATTGCGGCCATTAGGCAGGGGAACATGGTTCTCGGCGAAGAGCATATCGCCTATTCTCCGGACGTGGCTGTAGGTGTCCTGCAACAGCTCATGCTCCGGCAGGAATACCAGATCGATAAGAATCGGCCGGCGTTTGCCATAGAATGCCAAGGCATATTCGTAATTACCCTTGCCGATGATGTCGGCGGCCTCAACGCCGGTCATCTGTTCGGCGGCGCGATTCCAGGCGGTGACGATCCCGTCACGGTCGATGACGAAGGTGGCTCCCGGCAGCAGGTCGATGATCTGGACCAGTTGGCGTTCAGATGCCTGCAACTCTTCCTCAAGTTGCTTGTGTTCCGTTATGTCGCGCACCGTCTCAATAGCGCCGATAACATTGCCTTGGGCGTCGTGCAGCAAGGTGGCATAGGCCTGGATCCAAAGCTCCTTGCCGTTGGGCCGGATATAGGCTTCACCGGAGATGACGTCGTCGACAAGACGGACGTACTGATATCTCTCGCAGGCCTCTTGGTTCGGAGACAAAACCAGATCAATCATGATCGGCCGCCGTTCGCCGTAGAAGGGTATCGCATATTCGCGATTCCCCTTGCCGATCATGTCGGAGGCATTGGCGCCGGTCATCCGCTCGGCTGCACGATTCCAGGCGGTGATAACGCCGTTTTTGTCGACAACGAAGGCGGCGTCCGGAAATAGGTCGATGATGTCGGCCAGCCTGTGCCGAGATGCCTCCAGTTCAAGCTGAATATTCTTGCGGTCGGTGATGTCACGGACCGTTTCGATCCCGCCAACGACATTGCCCAAGGCGTCGCGTAGCGGAGAGGCGCTGGCCTCGAACCACAGACCGCGCGAGGCAATGAAACCCTCTCCGGTAAGAGTGTCTCCCCGCCTCTTGAAATGACCATATATCTTCTGGCACTCACTGTCAGCCTCTGATAGCAGATTGATAAGGATTGGCCTGCGTTCGCCGTAAAAAGCCACAGCATATTCATAATTGCCCTTGCCGATAATATCTGCCGCTTCAACGCCGGTCAGCTGTTCGGCGACGTGATTCCATGCGGTGACAATGCCGTCGCTGTCGATGACGAAGGTGGCGTCCGGCAAATTATTGAGAATGGCCGCCAGATGGTGGTGCTGCTGTTCAGCCTCTGCTGTCAGGATTTCATTTTGAATGCGAAGACGCAAGGACTGCTCGATGGATATTCCGATTTTTCTGGATGTGGCAGAATAATTCACCCATGCGACACCGGTGGCAAATACGACAAAAAAATCATAAACTGCACCGGCACCGATATGGAACCCCGCCATCACGAGCAAAGGCAAGAACGCGAAATAGGGATAGAGCCCTGGAATAATGGACGTGGAGCCCAATCCTACCCCGCATCCCGCGATTATCGCTATATCAATGAACCCCCAGCGGGCATGATCCAATGCCGTGTAGCCGACGATTTCCATCAAAACAAAAACACCCCCGCTCAAAAACACCGTTCTGGCAAATCGTTTTTTCCAGGCGTGAATATTAATTTGAAGGGGCGAGAGTTTGGGAAATTCAGTAATTGTACGGAAACGGACCGCCATAACAATAAGCGTAAAGACCAGGAGAAGTACCAAATGGCTTAATGGCGCACTTTTCCAGAAAAAAAGGGCCATGCAAAGGCTAGTAACCGCCATGGCGACAATCAGATGCTTTTGCTGACAAAACAAAAGCATCTGCTCTATGGCCACACGATCATCCAGCGTAGGGGAAGTATGAAGGACTTGTTCCGGAGATTTCTTCGAAAATTTCATATTGGCATCCCACCCCACTGTCCTCAGTGACCTAATTAAGCAGCTCAAACATAATGATGTATTCGGCAAATCGTGGCCTATAAAAAATTTTGTACAAATAGCATCTTAGGGTTTACGATTTCAGCACCAGCTCTTCATAACATGATGCTAAACTGGTTCATGGCGACTTTCCAGTTTTTTATCGGCATCGTCCATTTTTTCGCGGTATTTGTCAGGGCCGGCAAGAGCAGCTTGAACATGGATTCTTCACTGGAAAAAGAGCCTCGCTCTTCATTACCTTACTGAACGATGGATTCAGTGACTCTATGGCATTGGTCGTGCAGATCGCCTAGCGTATTTCAGACGAATACGCAAAATACGTGATGATCCGTTGCCAGTTGCTCTGTAAGATCAGGGCAATTATCAGGATATGCCATTATTATGAGCAAATTCCGTAAAATACCTTACAGTTGAAAAAATCACCTGCTGGATTGGCCCATGTTGCCGCCGACAGGCAACCCCATGAAAATATCTACAGAGGTAACACCCGATGAATGCAAGCAAGAGAATGACCTTCCGCGCCTGTCTGGTGCTCGCCGCCTCCCTGCTCCTGTGGAATCCTCTTCAGGCCAGCGCCGGAGCTGGAAGGGGTGGGGCTGGCGATCAGTCGATGCAGGGGATCTCCGGCAAGGTGGTCGAAACCATGAACAGCGGCGGTTATACCTATGTCCTGGTGGACAAGGGCGGCGCCAAAACTTGGGTAGCCATACCCCAAAGCACAATCGCGGTGGGCAGTGAAATCGCCTGCAAGCCGGGCATGGAGATGGACAATTTCAAAAGTACCTCGCTGAATCGGTCATTCGAAAGCATCGTCTTTTCAGAGGGTCTTGCCCCTCTCGGCCCGGTCGCTGCTCCAGCCCCAGTTGCTGCTTCTGCCCCGGTCGAGGCGATCACGGTAAACAAGGCCGAGGGGCCCAATGCCCAAACCGTCGGCGAAATTTTTGAAAAAAAAGATTCCCTGGCAAATAAGCCGGTGGCAATTCACGGCAAGGTGGCCAAGGTCAGCCGCGGCATCTTGGGCAAGAACTGGCTGCATCTGCAAGACGGCACCGGCAGTCAGGCCGCCGGCACCAACGATCTGGTGGTCACCACCGATTCGCTGCCTGAGGTTGGGGAGGTGGTCACCATCAAGGGAAATCTTTCCCGGGACCGTGACTTCGGCGCGGGGTACCGTTACGGCGTGATTATCGAGAATGCCGAGGTGACCGGCAGCAAGTGAGGCTCTGGCTGCCAGGGAAAGACGAGCGACATTATCATCGGCTCTTCCTGGCAGCCCCTTGCGTACAGCAAACTTAGGTGAAAAAGCATGATCCGTTTCCTGCTTCTTTATCTCTCCATCTATCCCCTGGTCCACTACTATGCCCTCCGCAAGATCAGGGTGGCCTTTCTCCTAGGCAGGAAAGCCAATTTCGGCCTAGTCCTGTTCATGGCAACCATGATCGCGGCGCCGATCTTGGTTCGGCTAGCCGAAAGGGCCGGGATTGAAACAGGCGCCCGATTCTGGGCCTATGCAAGTTTCAGTTGGATGGGGCTACTTTTTCTTTTCCTGACCATTGCCGGTGCAGTTGATACGGGCCGCCTTGCCATCCTGGCCGCGGAAAAAATCCGGAAACGAACGCTTACCCAGACACAGATTTCACCCCGGCAACTCGTTGCGGCACAGGCGATGCTGGTGGTTGCCTTGTACGGCTACGGGTTGTTTGAGGCAGCGGATATCCGCCTGGAACACATTGAGATCGCCAGCCCCAAGATTGCTGCCAGCACCGGCAGGATACGCATTGCCCAGATCTCGGACGTACATCTGGGGCTCATTATCCGGGAGAAAAGACTCAAACAAATCATTACCAGAATACAGGTGGCACAGCCCGACATCCTGGTCTCCACCGGCGACCTGCTCGACGGCCAGCTCAACCACCTCGCCCAAGAAACTGCACTGCTGGCAGCAATCAACCCGCCCCTGGGCAAGTTCGCCATCACCGGCAACCATGAGTTCTACGCCGGACTACAAGATGCCCTGGATTTCACCAAAGCATCGGGCTTCACCATTCTACGCCAGCAGGGGGTGGTGGTCGGCGACATCAATCTTGTCGGGGTGGATGACCCGGCAGTCAGAGCATTCGGCAACGAGCAGGCCAAATCGGAGCACGATCTTCTTGCTGCCCAAACCAAGGAGAATTTCACGCTCCTGCTCAAGCACCGGCCGGCGATTGATCCAAACAGTCTGGGGCTTTTTGACCTCCAACTTTCCGGCCACACCCACAAAGGCCAGATATTCCCCTTCAACCTGCTCACCTGGATTTTTTATCCCCAGCGTGCGGGCCAACTCACCACGCTGAACAGCGGCCTTCTCTATTTGAGCCGGGGCACCGGCACCTGGGGTCCGCCCATCCGCTTCCTGGCCCCGCCGGAGGTGACCATCATCGACCTGGTGCCTGCGAAATAAACGATTACCTTCTCTCGTACGCGGAGTTTCCAGAGAGGAATCTCCAAAAGTGTTAGCACCTAGAACAGGGGCGCCATTTTCTTGTGCAAAAGAGATGACTCTATTTGTCCCATTAAATGCTATGATACCTTCTGGATAAGCTCGGAGGCTCTGGCCTGAAAAAAATTATCACTCACAAACCCCCACCACCAATATCGACATGAAACACTCCACACCCTTCAAACTATTTTTACTCCTGACGATTATTATCGGCATAACAGAGTATGCCATCATGTCGTTGCTCCACCGCCTAACCTTTTCTCCTCTTGCCGCTGGCCTGCTGGACTCTTTCTTGTTAACCCTGATCCTGTTCCCCTTCCTCTACCTGCTCGTTTACAGACCATTTCAAAAAAACATTCTCCACCTGAAAGAAACAAATGAAAAAATAGAATCCAGCCACAACCGTCTGCTTTCCGTCTTAAACGGCATTGACGCCATTGTCTATGTTGCCGACATGCAGACCTATGAAGTTCTCTTTATCAACGACTACATGAAGAAAATCTTTGGCGATATTACCGGACAAACCTGCTGGAAATCGATTCAAACCGAGCAGAGCGGACCGTGTCCATTCTGCACCAACGACAAGCTGATCGATGCAAACGGACGTCCTCTCGAAATGTACCGTTGGGAGTTTCAAAATACCGTGAACGGCCATTGGTACCACATCTATGACCGAGCAATTCGCTGGATTGACGGCAGAATCGTCCGCCTGGAGATTGCCACGGACATCAGCCAACGCAAAGAATCGGAAGAAAAAATCCAACAACAGAACCAATTCCTACACAGTGTGATCGAATCGCTCCCATATCCGTTCTATGTGATAAATGCAGATTCCTACGAGATTGAGCTCTCCAATTCCATCGCCGCCCGTGCCGGGATCACAACAGGGGGGAAATGTTATACCGCGACGCATAACCGTTCCACTCCCTGCAGTTCGGAACAGCATGAATGCCCCCTGAATTTCGTCAAAGCAAGAAAAGAGCCGATGATTGTCGAGCATATCCACACGAATGGAGACGGAAAAGAAGTATATGTTGAAGTTCACGGCTACCCCATTGCAGATGAAAATAACACTATCACCAAGATGATTGAATATCAGATAGACATTACCGAAAGGAAGCAAGCAGAAGAAACACTCCAGAAGATATCCGTTACCGATGAAATGACAAATCTCTATAACCGGCGAGGATTCCTGATGCTTGCCGAAAGACAGATTCAGCTTGCCGATCGAACTCCAGGTGAAATCTATGTTCTCTATGCCGATTGCGACAGGCTAAAATTCATCAATGACACCTTTGGTCACAAAATGGGAGATCAATTCATCAAGGAAACAGCCGACCTCTTGAAAGAAACTTTTCGCAAATCCGATATCATAGGACGCTTGGGCGGCGATGAATTCGTGGTCCTTCTCGTGGACAAAGCAGGGAAAGAAAGCGAGGACATCATTAAAACCCGCCTGAAAGAGGCTATTGCCAACAAAACCCACCAACCGGGCCGTGTCTTTCCTTTCTCTATCAGTTACGGCATAACCCGCTACGATAGAAAAAAACCTTCCTCCATGGAAAGTCTCCTCTCACAGGCAGATCGCCTTATGTACCAAAACAAAAGCGGGGGAGACCGCAGTAGCTAGCCCCTATTGCTTTTGCCAGCTTCTCTCCTGCGGCGCAGACGGTTTACCCCCAACATATTATGCGTGGAGAGTCTTCCCGCAACCGACACATTATCTTCCATCTATTTTCACCACACCCGTGTCGTCGAAAGAATTACCGACCTACCCTCCCTGCGGAACCTGTTGACGCCCGCCCCCCTTTTTCCCTAGAGTAAGTAAAGCCTCCGTTTTTTTTCCTGCCGCGCCTGCCTGACCGGCTCACACTTGGCCTTGCACCCCTGCTCTGCTGGCCGGGAACTGCCTGCAAACCTTTAAGGGAGACTACTCTTGCCACATTCCGGAGCCAAAAAAAATCAACTCAAGCAGTTTGAAACCATCCGCCGGGAACTGAAAAAGACGGTGCTCGACCAGGGTGACGCCATCGACGAGGTTGTGGACGCCTTCATCCACATGGCCTTCCGCCCGCCCAAGGAGGCGCCGCCCAAGGCGATTTTCACTTTTTTGGGCCCGTCGGGCGTGGGCAAGGTCTATCTGGCCCGGGTGCTCTGCTCCATGCTCAAGGAATATAAGGGCTTCAAGCACGTTGACCTGGAGCGCTACAGCGATCCGGAAAGCGGCGACCAGCTCCTTGCCCCCCAGATGATCGGCCAGGAAATCCAGGAAGGCGAGCTGATCCGCTTTCTCCGCGCCACCCCGCGCGCCATCATCCTCTTTGAGTCCATTGAAATGGCGAGCAACCAGCTGCAGATGGCGCTGCTCGACCTGATCACCAAGGAGGAGCCGGACAGCGGCATCAACTGCCGGGAGGTGGTCTTTATCTTTACCTCCACCCTGGGCAGCACCCTATACCAGGGCAAGGAGTTCCTGGCCACCTTCCGGCGCAGCAAGACCCGGGCCCAGGGACTGGTCATGCAGACCATCGCCAAGGAAAAGAAGGTGGTAGGCGAGATCATCCAAGAGGCGATCACCCCAAAGCTCCTCGCCACCCTGGCCCAAAACTATATCATTCTCTTTAACCGGCTGGGCCTAAATGCCATGGTCCGCATCGGCACGGATTCTCTGTTGCAGCTGTCCAAACATTTCCACAAAAAAGGAATTACCCTTGAGTTCCCCGAGCTCAAGGATCTGGTTTCCCTCCTGGTTCTCTCCCAAGGCCCGGCGATTACCGCTAAAAAGGTGAAGCAAAAGCTGCCCGACGAAGTGCTCTTCAAGATCACCCGCAGCTTAAGGCAATTATCCGCCCCTCCGGCCCGCATCATCTTTAAGGTGACCCAAAAGGCCGCCGCCTCGCTCCACAAACTTTCGGAGGCTAGCGACCAGATCCTGCCCCAGCTCTACAAGAACAACCGGACCGTGGAGCTGACCTGGAAAGAGTACCAGCGGGGGGAAAGCCTCATCTTCAGCCTGGCCAAAGCGGAAACCCGCGCGCTGTCCATGGGCAAGGGGCTGTTGCGCAGCGAACGGCCGGCCATCGAATTTTCCGAGATTGGTTTTGAAAACATTGCCGGCAACCGCCAAACCAAAACCACCCTCAAACAAATCATCAACACCCTGAAAAACCCCGAGCTGGTCAAGAAATTCGCCATCAGTATGCCCAAAGGCATGTTGCTCTACGGCCCGCCAGGAGTCGGCAAAACCCTGTTGGGCAAGGCCTTTGCCAGGGAAACTGGTCGGCCCTATCTCTATGTCTCCCGCACCGAGCTGTTTGACTCCGAGTACATCCGGTTGGTCTATCTCAAGGCGCGCGAATACGCGCCCAGTATCGTTTTTCTGGACGGCATCGACATCAAGGGACTGATGGAAGGAATGGTGACCGGCGTGCCTGCCGACCAGCTTGCCCTGGAGATCGACGCGCTTTCCGACGATCCGGAGGAGTCGGTATTCACCGTGGTTACGGCGATGAGCCGAGAAGAAGTTCCATCCCTGCTCATTGAGCCTGAACGCATCGACACCTTTGTCGAGGTCCCCGAGCTTGACCGGGAGGCGCGGCGCTTCTTCGTCGAGCAGATCCTGAAAAAGCCCAACGACGGCAAGATCGATGTGGACAAGGTGGTGCGCTACATCTCCGGCATGAACGGCTACGAGCTCCAACGCATCGGCAAGGAGGCCTCTCTCCATGCTATCCGCCACGGCCGCGACTGCATCAGCGAAGAGATTCTCATCGAGCAGATCAACATCATCAAGTACGGCTCCAAGCTTGAAAAAAAACATATCCGTAACCTGGAGGAGGATCTGCGTATGACCGCCTTCCACGAGGCCGGGCATGCGGTGCTTTCGTTCCTGTTGCTCCCGGATGTGAAAATCGAACAGGTCACCATTGCTCCGCGCCTGCGGACCCTAGGTTTCATCTCGTACAGCTTCGAGGATTTCCCCAGTAACCTCTCAAAAGATGAGGTGTTCAACAACATCTGCGTGCTCATGGCCGGAAGAATAGCCAGCATGAAAAAGTTCGGCCCCAAAGGCATGGACACCGGAGCGGCAAGCGACCTTGAGGAAGCGACGCACCAGGCCTACACCGCCATCGCCAACCTAGGCATGGACGAGGAGCTGGGTTTTGTCCATACCGACACCCTCAGCCGCAACGTGAACAAGCAACTTTTTCAAGAGGTGGTGGAACGCCAGGTCCGCCTCTGGATCGATAAGGCCACGAAAATGGCCGGGGAGCTGGTGAAGACCAACTGGCAGCAGATAGATACCCTGGCCAACATCCTGATCCGGCAGGAGATCGTCGATGGCGGGGAACTTGAAAAGATCATGCAGAAAAAAAGAGGAGCGGAGTAATACTCTGACTTACCAAACACGGCCAGGCAACATCTCGTTCTGGACAAAATGATCCACCAGGAGGTATAGAGAGAAAATCATCCTGTCCGGCTAGCCGACACCTGCCGTCGTTGCTTACCCCATCTCCCATCGGAGGGCTTTCATGCCGCGTCTGATCTGTTACTGTTTTGGCTACACCGAAGAGGATTTGCGCCGGGAGGTCCTGGAACACGGCCGTTCGCTGATCATGGAGCGCCTTGTCTCTGCGAAAAAAGACGGCCAGTGCCGATGCGCGGAGAAAAACCCCGCCGGCCGCTGATGCCTGGCCGAGGTCCGCCAGGTGGTGGACGCGACATTGAAAAGCATTTCCGACAAGGAGAACCGCTGATGTATTTCCCCGTGGCCAATATCGAAGTCAGCCCGCTGGTGCCGCCGCTGGTTGCCTTTGCCATCTCTTTTTTCACCTCCATGGGTGGGGTGAGCGGGGCCTTCTTGTTGCTGCCCTTTCAGGTCAGCGTGTTGGGCTTCACCAGTCCGGCGGTCAGCTCCACCAACCAGTTGTTCAACATCGTGGCCATCCCCAGCGGTGTGTACCGCTACATCAAGGAAGGCCGCATGCTCTGGCCGCTGACCTGGATCGTGATCATCGGCACCCTGCCCGGCGTTCTGGTCGGGGCCATCGTCCGGATCAACTACCTGCCCGACCCGAAAAACTTCAAACTCTTTGCCGGACTGGTCCTGCTCTATATGGGCGGAAGGCTGCTCAAGGACCTGGCGTTTACCAAAAGAAACGGGAACACGCCCACCACCGAGGAACGTTTTCATCAACGACACAAAAACCCGCCCCAGGCAACCGAGAGCGAAGCCGCCTCGCCCACGCACTCGTCCCGGGTCACGGTCCGGCAATGGACCCCGACCCGGCTCGTCTACGAGTTTTACGGGGAAACCTTCACGGTCAACGCCGTGGGCCTCATGGCCTTAAGCCTTGTTGTAGGCATGGTGGGAGGAGTGTACGGCATCGGCGGCGGGGCGATCATCGCCCCGTTTTTGGTCAGTTTCTTCGGACTGCCGGTCTATACCGTGGCCGGGGCCGCATTGATGGGAACCTTTGTCACCTCGGTGGCCGGGGTGGCCTTTTACCAGATTCTTGCACCCCACTACCCCGGCATGGTCATTGCCCCGGATTGGCTTCTGGGCTTTCTCTTCGGGATCGGCGGTTTCGCGGGCATGTATTGCGGGGCGCGGCTACTAAAGTTCGTGCCAGCCAGATTC
>JBAZCG010000021.1:0-37713 GCA_041671085.1 Desulfurivibrionaceae bacterium
GATATCAGGGAACCTCTTCACTGAGAACCTGGAGCGGATCATGAAATACATCGCCCGCAAAGGGGGCCGGGTCGTCCGCTGCGACCTTCTCACGTCAAGAGTGATCCAGGGCAACGCCATTGACTACGACAGGCACCTCGCCGCCCTTGTGGACGCTGGCTATTTGTCAGAAACTCACACCGGGCGGCGCAAGGAAACGAGCTATATGATCATCCCAAGTGAGCAGCCGATGCTTGAGGTCTATGCCGAGGCCGAGAGGGTTTGAGCAATTGCAGAAAAACAGGCCAGAGAGTTTGCCTACCATCTCTTGCCCCCTGACCGCACCAACTACGTGTTTTTTCAGTATTGACAATCGCCCCCCCTATAAAAGATATTGCCTGTAGCCTAACTTTTTTATAATCCGGTGATCCTACAGAATTAGAGAAGGGGATGTCATGCGAAATTCTACTGTAGCAATCTTTTTTTTGCTTTTTTTATCAGCATGCGCTACATGCGCTACGACCTATCCGACAACAGCCGAAGACCAAGCTGCATGTCATGTAAGCGCAGCTCAGCTCACCATTGCAAAAGGTGACTGCACTAAGGGCGCCGAACAGATCAATGTGGCCCTATCTCGACCAACAGGAAACACGAAGACTAAGGAGTTATTTACAAAGAACCCAAAGAGTCAGGATTGCTACTTCGCATATCTTGAAAAAATAATTGCCGATGTTTCGAACGCCAACCAAGCCAATGCTGCCTTTGCAAAACTATCTAATGTGAAGACCTCTACCGTATTATCTGAAAATCAAACGAACATTTTTTTTGAAAAACTTGAAAAGGTCGTTACCAACGGCAACATAAGCGGCTCAGTGTCATTCGTACTTGGCGACAAGATCGACAACTTCCCGGAACTTCAGTCTCCTTTACACCAAAACATAATACTCAATCGATCAATTACTAATCTTCAAGGCAAAACCATCGGAAGTAGACCGGTTGCAGCATTAATGGAATATGTTATACGGGTCGGAGTGAATTCGGTTGAAGGCAAAAGAATTCACTCCCTGCTTTCAACTCTGAACATCCGTCGCAATGAAATTGCTACCGTAGCAAAGGTCTTCCCGCTATTTGCAAAAACCAGAAAGGAAGAAATAACTACACGGGTGTTTTTGCAACTAAAAAATGGAGACCGGTTACTCCGTGACGACCTGCTTCAGGCGCTACGCAACAAATTGCAAGGTGTTGAGTGGGTTTCTGCCTCTGGCCCGAAAACAACCACATTAATCATCGAACAGGTGCGCAACGATGAGAAAACCATTCCGGAAAGATCACAGAGCATCACCTACGCGCAGCACGAGGTTAATCTGTTTAGCGCAGTGCTCTTGATGCCGAAGAATGCATCCTATATCTACGAGGTGATATCTGGCGGTGCCGAGATTGAGTACGGATATGTAGTTTCCGCTGAATTAGATGGGAAAACTATCTATGATGAAGTCATTCGCGGCAGGGTCGGAGGCGAGTATCAACGCTGTCAAAATGCGCGCATACAAAACGTGTTCGGTGGCGTGACCTCTGCGAGTTTCGAAGCAAATGACGACATGAAAGACCGATGCAATGGTATCAGCTCGATTTCAATGCAAGATCTCCGCAATGAGGTGCTCTCGAAAGTGGTGGAAGGCGTCTCGATGGTTCCAACAATCAAGTTGGCCCAGAAACTCAACTTGATCTGACAGTTACCGATTTTTCGGAAGTGCCTATCACTTTAAGATCCGGCTACTAGCTTTTCTTGCTAGATTTCCCTCCCATCTTCAAGCGTGAGGGTGAGTCGGTCACTTTGGAGCCAGGGGCGGGTTTGACAATAAATTCACTTATAACGGAAGGTTAATTGAACTATGGGATCTTATCAAATTCTTGATTATCTGTCTCGTTATATGCCAACTGCAACACAGATGGGAATGGCTCAGGCTCTTAGTTTCTCTGCTTACACACCTTCAATTTCGTTCATGGCAATATATGATCATGAAGCAAAATATTATGAGTCAGAAGACTACGCTTCATTAAGAGATCTATTTAGAGTGAATTTTACAGAAGGAGCTACGTACCACATATATAGCAGTAGTTTTTTTGATCCATTTCTTCTTAGCGTCCATGATAGCCAAGGTAGATTTATTGCCGTTGATAACGGGACAACATACGGGTCTGATTCGATTAGCCATTTTATTGCACCTTACACCGGCACTTATTACGTTAACGCAAGTTGGGATCAAGGTTACGCAGATTCACATAAATTTGTGTATCTCTCTATTCTTGAGGATATAGATACCGCAACCCCAGCCGATTCCACGCCGCCCACCGTTATTGCGTTCAGCCCTACCGACGAAGCTGCCGGTATTGCAATTACCGAAAATATCGTTGTCACGTTTAGTGAGGCCATACAACGTGGCACTGGCAGCATCGTGCTCAAAACAGCAAGCGGGATTCCGGTCGCAACTTACAATGCTTCTGCAAGCAGTAATCTGTCCGTCTCCGGTAGCACACTGACAATCAATCCGACCAACATTCTGGTTTATGGCACTGGTTATAAAATTGAATTTGCTACGGGGTCGATCAAAGACATGGCAGGCAATATATGTGCGGGAACAACATCCTATAATTTCACAACAACTGCCGCTCCGGATATCACAGCTCCAACAATAATCACTTATAGTCCTACTGATGGCGCCACTACAGTGGGTATTTCCGACAATATCATCCTTACCTTTAGCGAGCCGGTTCAGCGAGGCACTGGAAGCATTCTTCTGAAGAATGCCACAGGCTCGACTATTGAGACCTTCGATGCTGCCAGCGCTAGTCAGTTGTCGATCTCTGGCTCAACCTTGACTATAGACCCCACCAACGTCCTGACCAACGGCACCAACTACTACGTCACCTTCACCTCGGGTACGATCAAGGACTTGGCAAGGAATACATATACAGGAACCACCTCCTACCATTTCACCACGGCGGCCAGTGCATCCTCCATTGGAACTGCCGGAAACGATACGATCAACGGTGGAGCCTTCAACGAGATCATGGACGGAGGGGCCGGTATCGATACCGTCATATTCAGTGGCAACCTCTCTGATTACACAATCACTAAAACGACAGCTGGTTTTACCTTGAGTGGTGGGGGTAACGGCACTAATACTCTGTGTAACATCGAGCGGATACAGTTTGCCGATTGTCAACTTGCGCTTGATCTGGACGGCAATGCTGGCAATACTGCAAAAATATTAGGCGCAGTTTTTGGTTCAGTCAGTGTTTCTAATAAAATCTATGCGGGGATTGGTCTGGGTCTACTTGATGGCGGCATGAGTTATGAAGATCTTGCTGCTCTTGCCCTAACTGCTGCAGGGGCTTCAACGTCGCAACAGGTGGTTAATCTGCTTTGGACAAACATAGTCGGCAGTCCACCTACTGTTGGGCAAGCACAACTATTTGTGGATATGTTGAATGGCGGAATAACCACAGGACAGTTTGGTGTGCTTGCTGCGGATACGACACTTAATCAGCAGAACATCAACCTTATTGGGTTAACTCAAACTGGCCTAGAGTTTGCTTGAGAATGCGCCCCAGTGAAGGGGGCACTTTGACTAATTTTTATCAGGCTCTAATAGCCCCATTCAGCATTTCAAGCTGCCGATTGATACTTGGGAGATGAGAAAATAAAGTAACTACCCAGTTAATACACATTAAGTGAAAAGAGGGAAAAATGAAGACAGCAACCGCCACAACTATATGCCTATTTCTTGGACTTTCGCTGCTTTCAGGTTGTTCGCCGATCATCATAAAGCCTACGTCCGCTGGGCAAAAGCTCCATGTCACTCCAGCAGAAAAGGCCACCGCGCAAATCATTGTGACGAATAATTTCCAAACAGCTGTCCTGCGGCAGAAGCCTTCGTTTGGCAAATCCTGGGCGGTTCGTGAATTTGAAATTTATGCTGGCCAGCCCATGACCAAGGGCATTATCTCCTATGTGTCAGCGGTAATACCACAAACCCGCGTCGGAAACATCAATGACGGGAAGCCTGCAAGCATAAGGATGCAGCCGTCTATCACCCGCCTTGATTTCGGTGTTTATGACGACACGGTTCATGGTATAAAAATGGCCCTGTTCGGGCCTTTGGCTACCCTTGCAGACGTGGCGGTAGTATCCAGCATTACAGTGTCTACCGATATATCGATTGATGGGGGCCCGCAAGAAAGCGTCGAAGTAATCGGATTCAGCAGCAAGAAAATTACCTTTCTCACGATTTCAGAGACAGACGTCGAAGAGGTAATAGGATCGTCTATCGACGACGCCTGTAGACAAATCGCTGATGCAGCCAGAGAACGCCTGACTAGAGACAGGCAACAAGCCCATTCATTGGAACCCCAAGCGCTTGCTACTCAGTAAGTTTTACCCCTTATTACGCCACTGCTACAATCAAAGACCCGCAGCCCTGGTCTTTGATTCAAGGCGGCTCCACCTTGTGCCTAGGTCGCGCACAGTATATATGATGGGTCCTGGCTAGAACAGCACTTTAAAAAGTGTGCTAACATCTAGTTATGACAACGCGGATTCAAAAGTGAGAATATTACAATTTAAGATTGTTTTGGTAACGGTCCTGATCTCCTTCTGCTTTTCACACACGGGTAGCCGCTTCAGGGAACCACAGAGAACCACTCGGAATTTCATACAATGATGCTATGTATTCTTTAAATGATTTTTTTAAGCCATTCACCAAATCGAAAAAAATTCAAACTAGGAGCTTTGGTAATCGCATCAAATTTGCGTATCGAGAATTCAATAACAACGTGGCACGCCCTGCATTTTCTAATGAAGTTGAATATGACCTAACAGTTTCTAGAGAAATTGGTTACAAAGGCGCAAGACTCGAAGTGATAAATTCCTCAAATACTGATATTACATATAAAGTTTTACAAGGCTTTTAAAATGAGCATTAGAATATAACTCAACTTTCTGACTTGCGGCGCAATATGCGCTAACAGACCGGAATAATTATTTTTTTACCAGAAAGTCCTTTGCTCCGGGGCATATTGTATTTTTGAAAAACATAATAAAAACAAAAAGAAACGTCTAAGGCGGGACGTTGTTGATTAGTTGACTAACTCGTCCCGTCTGTCACGGAGAGGGCTGTCGGACCATCATTTCCGGTATGCCTTGTTATGCTTAACAGGAGATTGCGCCCGGTCAAAACCCGCCGTCCTGGTCTTCGATCCAAGTCCGCCGTCATGTGTCTTGCAATGGCAAGACACCCGCCAGCTCGTACCAAGCGCCACCCACGGTAGCGGGGTACAATCGTACATCTGTACGATTAGACTGATGAATGCTCAGCCCGTCATGCCTTTTGCAGTGCTATGTTGCGGTCGCTGAACAGCGCTCCCCGCATAATCCATGTTATGAATAATGCCGAACAGCTGGCATTAAACATAACATAATGATTATGCGACATATCGCAAAAGTCCCGCCAGGCTGAGTAGGCCACCCCCATCATCCCCCTGAGGGGGATCAAGCCTTACCATATCTCACTATCGTTCGATGCCGATACAGGCCCTTCTGGCACCCTTGCCGAGCCCTCTTGGAGCCGGTCTGCGTCCGCTGCCTATTCCCCGGCGTCAAGCAATGAATCGCCTCCGGCTCTGCGTAGATGCGCCCTTGTTGCCATCAATTCCGTGGGAGTCGCAGGCAGGCCTACCTTGGCACATTCTGCGCAGCCTGCCACAAGGTGCACCAATGGCCCGTTTCGTCACTCTGCCGCAAGCAGGGTGACATTCCTTCGTTCCATGGCGCTGGGTGAATGGTTGGCTTTTATCGGCCGCGGCCGGGGCCAGCGCTTTGGATGTTTCATTTTTTAAAAATCTGGGGCGTATTAAAAAGCCCCCAAGTATGCCCATGCCTTTTTCTCTGTAGAAAAGATTGTGTACGTCATGCGAATAGCCGCTTTCCCTAGAGGGGGTGGGCGGCTATGTTGTTGTGTGGGGTTGATCAGGCCAAGGCAGAAAAACCAGTCATGTTCTACCGATGACTGACCCTATAGCGACCCTATGAGGCAATAGAACAAAAAAAGCCTTTAACTCAAAAGAGCTAAAGGCTTGGTATTACTGGTGCGCCCGGCACGATTCGAACGTGCGACCTGCGGATTCGTAGTCCGACACTCTATCCAGCTGAGCTACGGGCGCATAAATTAGTTGGAAATCTATAACGCATATTGCCCTGTTCGGCAACAAGTTTATAAGGACCTGTGGGGCCTGGGTAAACTTGTCTGAGGTGATCAAGCAAGCAGGATGCTAAGCCTTGGTTCAAGGCGGCTTTCCAGTTTTTTGTCGGTATAGGCCTGTCCCTAGGTTGGCGCGGCGTATATTCTTTCAGCTCCGTGGTCATCTCCTTGCGCTGCTTCCAAGAGACAAAATTTAAATTGTGCCGACCAGGTGAGCGATACAGAGCTGCCTTGGTGGCTGTGGGAAAGCCCTTCGGTCCCCATCCACGCATGTGATCAGGATATCCCCTGATGCCCCGGCTCTTCATTTGGTCAGATACTTAGGCGGAACTTGACGTCTTCGGTATTCGGTCCTTCCAGTCCTTCCGTGGCCCCTCCTAGGGTGGTGGCTATGGCCCGATATGTCCTTCCTGGTGATCTGGCCGTTGTCTACCTCGTTCAGCGGGCGGTTCTGCCAGCGCCGGACATCTGCGCATGCCACATTATGTTTAAAATGATGAATTGTATTTTCTAGTTTGAACATTCATGGTGCCCTCTGCCATTGTCTTTAGCAATGACTTGACCGAGTGGCCACTTTTTGTAGAAGAATTATCTGCTCTCATCGTCTGGGAATTCGTGCTTTAGCTATCCATAGATATGTGTCGGCGATCTTTTGTAATGGTTTTTTGTGGATTCCGCTGGACGCAAAAAAGCCCACAACCTTTATGGGGCGTGGGCTTTATGGACGACACCGGATGGTGTCGGATTGCTTTCTGGCTCCCGGGGAGGGATTCGAACCCCCGACAGGGTGATTAACAGTCACCTGCTCTACCAACTGAGCTACCCAGGAACGATTTTAAGACTGAACGCGGGCAATATAGCAAGTGCGTGTCGGGGCGTCAACATTTTTAGCTGACAAAATCCATTCGACCCCAAAACAATTTTCTTGACCGGCAGCGGGGCAGAGTGCCAATAAAACAATTTCTCGTTATCCTCCCGCTGGGACATAACGTAGTCTGATCCTGCTATGAAATAGTGGACACTCGGTTAAGTCATTGCTAGAGACAATGACAGGAGGGGGCCATGAGTGTTTAACGCAGGAAATACGATCCGGATTTTAAACGGAATGCGGTTCGCTTGTCAGAGGAGCCGGGCCGGACAGCCACCGAAGTGGCCGAGAATCTCGGCATCACAAAAGATCTTCTCTACAGGTGGAGGAAAGAACATCGTGCCAGAGAAGGTCACGCCTTCCCTGGATATGGGCGTGAGCTATGAGCCCTCAAGAGCAGAGGATCCGAGAACTTGAGAAGAAGCTCAAAGATGCGGAAATGGAGCGGGATATTTTAAAAAAAGCGATGGCCATCTTCAGCAGGGCACCGAAATGAGATTTCAATTCATAGAGAAAAACCGCTTCTCATTTCCGGTGAAGAAGATGTGCCATGTTTTGGATGTTTCCCCGAGCGGCTATTATCGTTGGCGTATTGCGCCGCCGTCCTGGTCGAGGGTTGATGGTTCACAGTGACCGAGGCGTTCAGTATGCCAGCGGGGATTTCAGAACAGTGCTGAAAAAACACGGGTTCGTGCAAAGTATGATTCGGAAGGGGAACTGCTGGGATAATGCAGTGGCAGAATCTTTCTTCCACACAATAAAGACTCAGCTCATCCATCACTGCAAATTCCAGAATGTTGCCGGGGCTGAGCAGGCGCTTTTCAACTACATCGAAGTCTACTATAATCGGCAACGGAAGCATTCAACGAATGGCTATAGGGCTCCGGCTCATTTTGAGCTGGCATGGTGGAACAATAGAAAAGTGGCTTAACCCCTACTCCATAAAATTGTGGCAGGATCAAACATTATCCTTGGCCCTGACGGGTACCCACAAATTCTGCTGAAGAGCCTTTTTTATCTCTGCTTTACCCAGAATAGATCTCATGTCACCTGGAAGAGCATACCTGAAATGGCATATGCCATACTTGTTTTTTATCAAAAACGATGGAATTTTGAACGAAAAAAACCTCCATTTTGTACCAGTAGTTGTACCAGTAGAAAAATGGAGGTTTTTTGTGAACCCTAACCGTTTAATTTTATCTATAATAATAAACGGTTAGCAGTTAAAAGTGGGGGCTTGGCTGTGCGGATCGCAGCATCTGTAAGTGTTGGGGGCATAAGAACACCTCTCTTGCCTAACAAAATTATCATTGGCCTGGGGGTAACCGCAGTACGCATGACACCTGCTACCCCCAATGTTACCCCCGGATTGCAATGTTTTTCTTCGGACATCACTGGACACAAAAAAGCCCACAAACCTTATGGAATGTGGGCTTTCTGTACTTTGCCGGACGGTGCCGGATACTGAAATGGTGGAGGCGGCGGGAGTTGAACCCGCGTCCGAAAATACTCCCCTCCCGATATCTACATGCTTAGTTCTGTTTGGTTGCTTATCGTGCCTTGGCCCCTCCAGAACAAGAGGCTTTCGGCACTATCCTACTGAATTTCGCCATCGGCGCGGCAGGCGCGCACTGTAGGCTATCCCGCTAGTCGACGTTCTTTTCGGCCGCGCAGGAGTAGGCCGAAAGACCGGTAGCATTTAAGCTGCTACAGCGTAAGAATAGTCGTCTGCGACTATATTTTGCTCTACCTATTTTACGAGGTTGGTAGAAACCTCGGCATGCAACCTGAGCTTACATATCCCCGTCGAATCCGTTTCGCCCCCATGTTTGAATGAAAAGTTAACAACGACCACTAAAAAATCTATCTGTATTTTAGCAGGGCCCGATCAATCTCGCGGTCCGTATCTTTCTTCTTCAACGATTCCCGCTTGTCGTAGAGCTTTTTGCCCTTGGCCAGGCCAAGAACAACCTTGGCCTTCCCCCGCTCGTTGAAATACATCTTGAGGGGAATCAGAGAATACCCTTTTTCCTGAATCTTGCCAACGAGCTTGAGGATCTCGCGCTTCTTGAGCAGCACCTTGCGCTCCCGCACGGGGTCCGGCGCATCGTAGGTGGCGTGGCTGTATGGCGAGATATGCACCCGCTGGATAAAAACCTCGTTGTTTTTGATCTTGGCAAACCCGTCACGCAGGTTGGCCTTGCCAGCCCTGAGGGATTTCACCTCCGAGCCCAATAATTGGAGGCCTGCCTCGATCTCCGACTCAATGGTGTAATCGTGATAGGCTTTTTTGTTGGTGCAGACAACCTTCACAGCCACATTCTCACCCGCACAACCGTGCCAAAAATCAAAGAAAAAACCCTTGCTCTTGGGGAACAAGGGATCATGACAGCACTATAATACATCTTGGTCAAAAAAGCGAGGAGCGTAGCTAATCCGCACCGGTTACCCGCAAAGCCTCCTCCGGGGTGGTGATCCCATTTTTCACCTTGCGCCAGGCATCCTCCTTGAGCGTGGTCATGCCTTCCTCTCTCGCGGTTTGCCTGAGCTCCGTTTCAGAGTTTCCGGCGCTGATCTGCTTGCGAATCTTATCGCTCATGACGAAGATTTCAAAAATGCCGCTCCTGCCAAGATAGCCGGTACCCCGGCATTGCGGACACCCCTTGCCCCGCCGCAGCTCGAACTCACCGTCCTCGATCACCGGCAGGCCGAAACCGCGCAGCTCGTCGGCCGACATGCGGAAGGTTTCGCTGCAATGGGGGCAGATCCGCCGCACCAGCCGTTGGGCCATGGCCCCCAGCAGGGTGGAGCCGACCATGAAGGGCTGCACCCCCAAATCAAGCAAGCGGCTGATGGAGGCAACGGCATCGTTGGTGTGGAGGGTTGAAAAAACAAGGTGCCCGGTGAGCGCGGCCTGAATGGCATTCACCGCCGTATCCAGATCGCGGATCTCACCGATCATGATGATGTCCGGGTCCTGCCGCAGGATATTGCGTAGGATGGTGGAAAAGGTCACATCCAGCTGCGGTTGCACCGGAATCTGGTTGAATTCTTCATGCACCATTTCCACCGGATCTTCCACGGTGACCACATTCTTCTCCGGGGTGGCGATCTGCTTGAGGGTCGAATAAAGGGTGGTGGACTTGCCGCTGCCCGTTGGCCCGGTGATAAGAAAAATGCCATGCGGCGCGGTCATAAAGCCTTGATACACCTCAAGATCACGCTCGGAAAACCCGATCTTGCCCACATCCTGAAAAAGAATATCCGGGTCAAGAATTCGCAGCACCGCCTTTTCGCCAAAGGCGACCGGCACGGTGGAGACCCTGATCTCCGCTTCCTGCCCGCCGCGATCCACCTTGATTCTGCCGTCCTGGGGGCGTCGTTTCTCGGCAATGTCCATGCGGGCCAGGGATTTGACCCGGGAGATCACGGCGGCATGGACCACCTTGGGCAGCTTGTAGATGGTATGCAGCACCCCGTCGATGCGCAGGCGAACCAGGGCCTGCTCCCGCTTGGGCTCGATGTGGATATCGCTGGCCCGCTGCTCAAAGGCGTAATTGAACATATGATCCACCGCCGAGGTCACGTGCTGGTCGGATGAGGCCGCCTCCTCGGTGGAGGAGATGCGCACATACTGCTCAAGATTGCCCAGATCCACCAAGGGGCGGGCCAGATGGCTTTCCGCTGCGGTGATGGAAGACTGGAAGCCGAAGAACTCGGCCAAGGTTTTGCGGATGTCGCTCTTGGTGGCCAGATAAGGCTTGACCGAGAGCTGATTGGCTCGCTCGATTTCGGCCAGGACGGCTCTGTTGTCGGGGTTGCAAATGGCAACTTCAAGCACGCCGTTGGCAATGGAAAATGGCAGCAGCAAGTATCTGAAGGCAAAAGTCCGGGGGATGGTCTTGGTGACGATTTTGAGATCCAGTTCAAGGGGGTCAAGCTTTTTAAAAGGCAGTCCGAGATCCTTGGCCACGACCCGAAAGATCAGTTCCTCGGTGAGAATCAACCCTTTTTCCCCAGGCAATCCCAAGTTCAACGAGGCAAGGATATCAACAAAATTCAGGGAATCATCCCGTTCTCTGCCGGTATCGGTCTTGCGTCGGGCGCTGTGCTGCCGGAGCAGGAGCTGACGCTGCTGAGCCTTGTGGTCGGAAATAAATTTTTCCTGCTCAGGGGTGATCAGCCCCCTTTGGCGCAACAGGCCCAGGATATATTTTTCGTCGTTTAGATGTATGGGCATGGTTACCTAATTCTGATATGAAACTGGCCACTGCGCGCCGCAAACGCATTGGCCAGGATAAGCTGCTTGGGCGATCATTATTTGATCTTTCTTCCGCCGAATATTGCAAAAGAGGCGAAAGTTTTGGTCACTGCGGCCCAGGGGTATTCCATCTAGTGGTCGCACCAGACAAGGGGTTGATGATCTGTATTTCCAGGACGTTCTTGCCCTCTCCTCGTAGTGGCTGATACACAATCCTTGCCTGACATGGAACCGGCATTTCATTGAAATCTATGAGAGTGCCATCCGCCTTTTTGACTATTGTTTTATCAATGATGGACATCCTGACACTGTCGACAACAATGGCAACGGCCTGATCCGCACGGCCCGGTATGCTCCCCTGTTCAGGACGACCCCAATGCGGCATTGTGATGTTCAGCCGGTATTTTTCTCCCACTGTGGCTATTATTTCCACAGGCAGGACTGTGCCAGGGGGCACGATCAAAAGATATCTAGGAGTTTGTGGGTTACTTTGCTGAGATGCGGCCAAAACGGAAGGAGCGACAATCAGGCTGCCACCGTTCCACGACAATAACAAAAAAAGAATAACCGCGGTTGACAAGCGAATACGCATGGCGCGCTCCTCCATAGAATTATCCTGTGGGGTGGTCTCTCTCTTTCTCATGCACCACATGATATAGTGTCCTAAAAACAGAGTTAATTCTCTTGCCAAGAGATAAACCCGCTTCGCAGATTTAAGGCCGGACCTAACTCAATTTGTTCGATGGCGCCGGTACTTTGCTGAACAAAACCGGTTACTTTTCCCTCTGCATTTTTCCCCACATGAATGCCAACGCTTGAGGCCTTGCCCGCACCAAGACTGAGCTTGTAACGCACAGTGTTCAAGCCCGAGACACTCTCTGTCCCTTCCCTGAAGATCGTATGCTTATAAGCTGTCCCTGACTCATAATAAAGGGCATAGAGGGAGCTGTTTCCGCCAAAGCCGCAGACGTCACTGCTTGGAGTATATGCGGTAAAGAGTGCGAGACCGCCCATAACGGCTGGCTTGGTAACCGCGCGTTCACCAGGCGTCATGGTGCGTTTCCAGCCATCATGACACCTGGCCTCGGCGAGCATCTCGGCAAAAGTTTTTTGGTTATTGCCGCTATTGTCAACCACCATCGCATCTGGCTTGGCGGAAATTGTGCAAAGGCAGGAGCCATCCCCTTGGATATTCGGAAAGTTCAGCACGGTGTTATGCGCCGTATCCATGTTGGTAAAATTTACATCATCACAACCGTTTGCCACCCCATCCTTGCAGGAAAAATATCCGCAGGTACCACCGCCCGTCGGGCATCCCCAAGGGAGAATAACCTTGACCGAATCCGCATCAAAAAGGTCGGTGGGGTTGGTGCAGGTTGCGGCTGGCTGGACGACACGGGTTGTGGTGATAGAATCGCCCGTGGTGAGAGGAATCCTGCGCGTATTGTAATTCGCATAGTAATCATTCGGAGAGCCGACATAGGTGTCGAGTTCGTTAGAATCGTACATTCTCTTGTTGAAAAACGGATCCTTGATACCAAACAGATACTGGGTGTCAATGGTGGTCTTGTCCGCCACACCAAGAAAACGACCGGTACCAAAGTATATCCAGGTATTGTCAAAAGCATCAATGCTCAAGGCGGCTGGAGCAGTGATCGGTTTCGGCGAATCAAATATTTTATGAAAAGTCCATGGCCTGCTCGCATCGTTGGGGTTGTCTACATACTTCCCGACTGTAATTCCAAACTCATTTTTCAGTGTGCCATAGGGAATTCTCAGCTTGCCGTCTACCACCGCCGTACAATCAGCATTGGAAGCCGTACAATACCACGGAACCGTCACTTTATACATGGCGCCCAGCCAGTTTGCGCCACTTTTATATGTTTCGCCGACATAGGCTGCGTCGGTGTTAAAATTCATTGCGAAATCGTACGACACCGGCCCTGCCAAGAAGGCCGTGTTTTCCGCAGCCTCGAACAGCCAATCGTTGGCCCCGTTTTGGTAGGGGACGCCAGTGGCAAGATCAACCACAAACAGGTGCGCTTTGGTGGTGCTGGTACCGTCATAGCCGGTCGGGCCGGAACCGAAGGTGAGAAACCATTTATCTCCGGTCTTTAGCAGGGTTGGGGTGCCAGTGGTCAGATTAAGATCGGTATAGGTTTTTTCCCATAGCAATCTTGGCGACCTGGGATTGCTGATGTCGATGGCGAAATAACTGGAGGAGAAAGTCTTGGATGTGTCGGCAGTGCCAGCGTCATGGTCAAAATCATCGGTAACAGAGATGGGTTTGCCGCCCATGTTCAGTCCACCAACCAAGACGGTGCCCCAGCCGTTCTTGTGGTAATCGTCCACTACGCCGGAGAAGATCTTGGCATCGAAAATCTTTGGCGTCAGATCGACGTAGGAAACATGGGTGTAGTCATTGCTGGCCAGCCACTTAAGATGCGGCAGCAGCGCCTGGGGGATATAGGCCCACAGCTCGGCGCCAATCTGCTCCGTCGCGCCGGCGCCGGCCGGTTTGGTGTATCCCTTGGTGGTGTTATCGTAATGCCAGGAGGTAAACGCATGGAGCATGCCATCATTGGCCCCCACATAGATCACGTTTTCCAGGCTTGCCCGGTTTTTGTGATATTGATAAAACTCATCGTAACTTTTGTCGGAATAGACAAGGTTGTAGTTGTCAGGCGGCGTTGCTATTGTCACTGGCGTAGATTCTACGATATCGCCAAGCGGCCATGCTGAGCCGTTGATGGTGCGTTGCCTGATGGCGTTGACGCCATCAAAACCGGTGTCATTCCCGCGGATAAAATGAATCAGGTTTTTGGCCCGTTGATCGTGGGTGGCGCCCATATAACTCCAAGCAGCGTTGTCCTTAACCCCGAGATACGGCTTGATGAAATCGCGGAGCGCATTCGTGTCGTTATGGAATTTTGTCCCGCCGAAAAGGGCGTCTCCTGCCGCGGTACTCGGAATATTGGTAAAGATGTTGCGAGTGCTGGGAGAGGTTGAGGAAAGTACCTTGCCTGCCTCCCAGATGGGGATAATTTCTCCCACCGGAATATTGGTTGCGCTAGGGGTCGCGGTATTTATATCAGGGTAAGGATCGCTTGCACTTACGTCATACCTGTTGATCGTCACTGCTCCGGTACCAGGGTCGACGATGTATTTGATCAGCTTGTCAACCGTTAGGTCCAGTGCGAGATTTCCTGTGGCGGCTCCGTGACTGTCAACGCCGTTGGTGTTTTCCCGGAGGTTGCCCATACTGTCCACCCATAGCGCTTGCAGGTAGCCTGTCCACTTGGTGTCCACCGAGCCCTGGGAGATGAGGGGTTGGAAATAAGCCTGCACCAAGCTGCCCTCGCCCTCAGAGGAGGTCGCCAGTACCGAAACCGCTGTCCCGGAACCTGCTCGCTTGAGAATGTCGTTAATAGCCGCCAGCAATTGCGTTTCGAGCAGATAGCCATTCGATGCCTCAAAGTAGGTGTCCGGCATACCATCCGGGCTTTGGGCGCCGGTAACATTATTTTTTTTGTCCCATTCCTGTTGCAGGTCAGGGACGCCGTTGCCGTTTAAGTCTTCGAAGCCCCCGTTTTTCGCGGCACTACGCAACAGGTTGCGAGCGTCTTCGTTGCGACCAAAGGCATAGATCGGGTAGAGGATCAGGTTTTGATTTCCCGCCAGATCGGCACGCAAGTCGTGGGTTCTGGCATACAGGGCGACGTTGTCCAGAAAATCGGTGCCACCGCTAGGATAGTCGCAGTCGGTGCCGGTACTTTCGTTGCAGGCGGTTTTGTCCGCAGGGGAATCGCCATAAGCCGCGGCGGTCTTCAGAAATGCGGGAATTTTCGCATCCTTGGTGGAGGCACCATCGGTGAGCAGAATGACAAAGCTTTTGGCGCACGGGGTAAAGGCGTTGTTCTGCTGGTAATAGGGGTCATTGGTGTTGTTGATGGCGCCAATGGTGCCATTGGGATAATCAAGGCCGGCCTCCGGAGCCACTTGCTTGAAGTATTGCATGGCCACATAATACGCCTCGGCCAAGGGGGTCCAGGTATCGGCGGGGGTATTCTGCAGGTCGGTGATGAGGGTGGTCATGTTGGTGCCAATGGAATGAGCAACCCTGCCCCCCGACTGGTTGTTGCCGGTGCCGGTATTGAAAAACTCGTCGCCCCACCACGCCTGGTCGCCAACTTTCTGGAGTACGCCGGCAAGGTTGCCGTCAACAAAGTCATTCGGCTCGTATGCCAGCTCTTTTTGGACATCCAGGGTGTAGCGCGCCAGTTGGCTGCTAAAGACATTGCTGTCGTCATCCACATAGATGTAGTTGCCATCCATGCCGTACCAGTAATCACCATCGTAGGGGGTCACCGCCGTGGTGCTGTTGAAGTGGCGAACAAAGCTTCTTCCGCTAATGGTCTCGGCTTGCAGCACCTGGTTGCCGCCGCCGGTGCGTGAGGTGGCTTTTCCTCCCATGATGACCTTTCTGGCTACATCAATCTTGCGCATGGTGGCCCAGTTCATCCAGTTCCCGTCCCACAGACCATTGCTGACAATATTAGCGTCGGTGAGGCACTGGGTGGCGGTGCCGCCCCCATCAACCGTGGCCTTGCTCCGCGTCTCCCAACTGTTAGCGCAGGTGGCGGTGTTGTAGCCTATTTTCAGGTAGGCGTGGGAAAACTTGTTGCTGGCGGAAGTGTAGAACCAGTCCGGGTTGAAGTAGCCGTAGTATTTGGTGTTGGGTGCCTGGGTATATACGATATGCAACAGGGGGGCGTTGGCCGCAGTGTTGTCGTGAGAGTAAGCGGTCCGTTTATTGTTTGAGCTGTTGCCGGTGATAATAAAGGCCATTTCGTTGGCATTCAGCCAGCCAGTCCGGTTCACAATCTCCTGCACCACAGCCTTGATATCTGGGCTCTGATAGGTGGTGTTGGCGGTCCAGTCGCTCAGTGCCCAGTTGACAACATTTGCGGTCTTGCTTCGATTGGAAATATCATTGGCGGTCGCTGAAAACACGGCCGCGCTGTCCACGTTTTCGCCGGCGATTTCGATGGTCATTGCACCGCCAAGGGTGTCGAGGGCCTTGAACTCGATATAGGCACTCACGATGGTCGAGCCTGCGGGGATTTGTACGTTAGAGAAGCGCAGGCCGATCAAGGATTGTTGGCCGCCAACATCGAAACGGCCAAGGTCCAGATCATTGGGAGCACCGTTCGAACACCAAGCCGCGCCGGTCGAGAGATTTTGCTCGGCATCGTTGCAACTGGCGGCGGTGCGGATATCAATGGCTGGGGTATAGGGCGCACCAGCATAGGGTTCGTCCGTGACCGTGCCGCCACTGGCAACGGCTGAACCGTAGGCGTTTTCGTTCATGCTGCCGGAATTATCCTGAATAATAAGAATGTTAGGCTTGGCCTGATTGGCCGTGAAGAGAGGGAAGTTGGTGTAGCTAGCCATGACCGGCTCGAGGGCCTGGGTTGAGGACGGCCATGAACCAATGGCCGCGATCAACAATATTCTGATAAGTGCATATTTTTTCATTGTAATCCTCCTGTTGTTCCTGGGACATATCTATATCGGGCGGACACTGTCGAGATGGTCCTTGGTGCCTGACCGGAGGAGGTCAGGGTGTAGCCAATCCATACCCCGCCAGCCGAGCCTGTACCACCCCCGCCCGCGGCGGCCGCAAACTCTACGCCGCCACCAGCCATCGCGTGGGAACCGGTATGTTGAATATCAACATCCACCGGCAGAAGACCGATCTGCATTCGGTAGTCAGGGTCAAGGGGGATCGCATCAGCAGTGAAGCCCATAACCTCATCATAAAAGCGGGTGCCATCTGATGGGGCACTCCCGACCCCAAAAAGGGTTATCGGTGACCCCGCCAGTAGCACAGGATCCGCACCGGTATTCCTGGTTTGGGTAAGAAACTTAGGGGTCATGTACACGGCGCTATCGGCGGAATAGAATGCCTCTTTATGAAATTTATCATTGCCGGCGATCAGCAGCTCGATGGAGCTGTTCCGCATGGCACTGAGGCCGAGCAATGTCAAGAGCAGCAGGACCACCATGGCGGTAACCAAAAGAAACCCTTCTTCGTTGATGGCAAGGCGTTTCATGGTCATCTCCTCGGAATGATACTCTGTAGAGCCACGGTCCTTTGTGCATCCAGACCCCAGCCGGTGCTGGTCACAATAACCATAATGGTCTTGGTGTCAGGAATAGGGGTGTTGTCCGCCACATTCCAGTAGATAGTGTATTGGCCGTCCGGCGTGGTGCGGGTGTTGTCGGCTGGTCGGGCACCAGGATTAGGTAGATCCGGAGTAAAGGGAATAACTGCTTGTACCTGCGCGATGGATGGCAGTGGGTTCCTGATGAAGGCAATGCCATTAGTCGCTCCGGGAGGATCCACCAGCAAGGGGTCGGTAGCAATGCTGGTGTAGGTCAAGCTGGTCAGGGTCTCCATCCATTGGGCAGCTACTTCCGCCGCACCTCCAATAACCCGGGAATTTTTATTACCGCCGGTGGCACCGGTCATCATAGCAAGGGTCGCCAAAAATCCAATGGCAAAGATAACCGTGGCCACCATCACTTCTACGAGCGTAAACCCTTTTTTCCCCATGATTAATATCATTATTGCAACCCCATGTTCTTGCAATATACGATGGTATCGAGCAATCGGCGGCGCCTGTTGTCCCGAGGAGTATAAATGCGACGACCAACCACATAGGTATACTGGTCCAGGTATTTGCCATGCTCAGCCGCGTCCTCTGTCGTTACGATCCAGATGCGTATCGCGCGGATATCCTTCATCTCTGCTGCGGGAGCGATGGGGACACCGACGATGTTTTCGTTGACAACCGCATTCACATCCGCATTGGCGCTTGGGCCGTCATTACGGAAGATGTTCCCGTCACCATTGGTGTCGAGGAGGGTATCCAGAGTGCCATCGTTGTTCGAATCAATGGCCCAGATAACCTGCTGGGTGCCTGCGAGGGGTCCGGCGGTCACGGTATAAGTATCAAGGGCACCATCACCATTGAGGTCGTAGGCGTAGGCCAAGCCAAGGGCCTCGATATTCTGGACGAACGGTTGCAGGCCGGCTCCGGTATTACGGCCAAGGTCGGTGGTGGTGCCGGTGCCAACCCCTCCGGCGACATTCCAGCCAAACTGAAACAAGGAAAAGGTGTAAGTTTCATCGGCATCGAGGATCCCGTTTTCAGCATTAGCGCCAGCCCCATTATCCGCGGTAAAAATGAGTGCGCTGTTATTGCCGATTACAACAGCGCCAGCATTATTCTGCTCCTGAAAGCCCACAAAGGTGATGCCGAAATTGCCGCTACCGGTAGGATCAAAACCAGCCGTGCGGATTTCCTGGGTCATGGTGAAGATCGCGGTTCTGAGATTTTGTTGAAGATCGGTCAAGACCTCTTGGGCTCCTCCTGTCCGCTCCTGGACGCTATATACGGCCCATATGCCGATCATTACCGCACTCGAGATGGCCACGGCGATCATCAGCTCGACCAAACTAAAGCCTTTGGGGTTGTGTTGTGATGGGTACATAATCAATCTATCCAGCTAGTTTGGTTAAATGGTGCTATTCCATTGTAAAAGCGCAGTTTGATGCCGCCTCCAGGGGTGACGGCAAGCCCATAACATATCGTGAAAGCAGGGCTGCTTGGTTGGAGAAATACGGTACTCGTCGCGGCTCCAGCGTTGGTGCCCCTGTTGGTGAAAGTAATGAAGGGCGACTGGTTCAGGGCGCCACCCTGCCAGTTAGTTACGGCGGTTTTCCAGCCGAACACCACCCCGCTGGTGGCGATATTAACAGGTGCGAACACGACATCATCACCAGCCGCGACACAGCTGAGGCTGTCGATCGTATTGTTGGCCCCGCCATCCACCAGGCAATAGCTATTGTTAGGGATGTCAAATTCCACTGCCCATTGCCTGTTGGTGGAAACTGCATTGAGTCGTGCTGTTTGGGTCTGGGTCAGCAAATCCCTGGCGGCATCCTTCAATTTTCTTTTGGGAAGATCGCGCATGTAGGACGGCACAGCCACCGCAGCCAGGATGCCAATAATGGCCAAGGCGACCATCAATTCCACCAGGGTAAGGCCTGTCTTGTTTTTAATCTGCATCGGGTGCATTGGTGTTCCCTATTTTGAAAAACGCTCAAAATTTTTTTGAGGAGCGACGCTTGATGTTCTATGCCAGAATCATACCATGACAATTAATGGATTCACCAATAAAGCCTGCAATCCCATCCGGTGGGAGCGCAGGGAGAATATGCGAGGATAACCTCGTTTTCAAGCAATCGTCGCAATTGGAACGAGCTGTTAATTTTTTTAATAGCCGGTCGTCCAAAAGGGATATAATTATAAACTTTTTTAATACAGCCCATATTCCTTCATCTTACTGAGCAATGATGGATAGCTAATCTCAAGCATGTGTCCCGCCTTGGTCTTGTTTCCCCCGGTTGCGGCCAAAGCACGGGCGATCAACACCTTTTCCAATTCCCGTTGGCCCTCCTTGAGAGAAAATGTTGCCAGCGCCGTGGCGATGTTGGGCTGCCTTGACTCCGCCAGCCCGGCCAGGTTCTCCGGCAGATGTTCCGGCAGGATCATATTGCCCTCGGCAAGCACCGCAGCCCGCTCCAGGGCATTTTCCAATTCGCGGACATTGCCCGGCCAATGGTGGCGCAGCAAGATTCCCAAGGATGCGGGGGGCAGGTCGCACGGTTCTCGGCCAAGCTTGATGGCGATTCTATTGAGGAGATCGATACAGAGCAAAGGGAGATCCTCAAGGCGCTCGCGGAGCGGCGGAACATGCAGCCGAATAACATTGAGACGATAGAATAAATCCTCCCGGAAGCGCCCCGCCTTCACCTCCTCTTCAAGATCGCGGGACGTGGCGGCAAGAACCCGCACATCCACAGGGGTTGTCCGCAGCCCCCCTACCGGTCGAACCTCCCGTTCTTGCAGTACCCGCAGCAGCTTCACCTGTGCATCAAGGGGGAGCTCGCCAATCTCGTCCAAAAAAAGCGTCCCCCCGTCTGCTTCCTGAAAAATCCCGTTGCGATTTTTCTCTGCGCCGGTAAACGCCCCTTTCACATAGCCGAACAGTTCGCTTTCCAGCAGGCTCTCCGGCATGCCGCCGCAGTTGATGGCCAAAAACGGTTTGCCTGCCCGGCCGCTTTTGCGATGAATGCCCCGCGCCACCAGTTCCTTGCCGGTTCCGGACTCGCCGGTGATGAGCACCGTGGTGTCATAGCGCGCCGCCTTGGCCGCTGTTTTGAGGAAGGCGAGCATGGCAGAGCTTTTGGCCACCATGCCGTCCAGTCCGTGCATCCCCTCCAGATCGTCTAACCGACGGCGCAATAGCTGATTTTCCCGGCGCAGCTTGAGGTGTTCTCCGGCGCGCTCCAGGGTGAGGAGCACCTCATCGGCCTTGAAAGGTTTGGTAATGAAGTCATAGGCGCCAGCCTTCATGGCCTCCACGGCGTCCTCAATGGCTGCGTATGCCGACATCATGACAATCGGCGCATCAACATCCATCTCCTTGATCTTAGCCAAAAATCCCAGGCCATTGAGGCGCGGCATTTTCAAGTCGCAAAGGATGAGATCGGCCTCCTGCTTGGCCAGGATGTCCAGCCCTTCCTGGCCGTTCTCCGCCAGGGTCACAACATATCCCGCCTTGCCGGTGAGCAGGGAGAGCATATGCCGCATGTTTGCCTCATCGTCAATAATCAGCAGCCGCCGTGGTTCATCCATTCTGGTTCGTTCCTGATTTCTGGGCACAGTTTTTATCCCCGGCTGGAGTCTCGGCTAAAAGTGGCAGGCTGAACCATATCTCCGCGCCCTCTCCTGGCTGGCTGACAACGCCCATCTCGCCCCCAAATCCGGCGATCAGGCCAGAGGAAACGGAAAGTCCGAGGCCGGTGCCCTTTCCTGGCTCCTTGGTGGTAAAGAATGGTTCAAATACATCGGCCAGATGCTCCGGGGCGATCCCTGGCCCGTTGTCCCGCACCGTTACCCGCAGGGCGGGTGATCCGTTGGGGCCGAAGCAATTCTTGCAGAGCACCTCGATTCTGCCAGTTTTGCCGGATGCAGGCCCAGACAAGAGGGCATCCTCGGCGTTGAGCAGGCAGTTGACCAATACCTGACGCAGACCGTCCGGGTCTGCCACGACCAGATCCTGCTCGGCACGAAGCGTTGCGTCGTAGGTAATCACACCCTTGCCGCGTTCGCGGAACATCTCCACGGCCTGTTGTGCCAGCTGCTGTCCATGCACCGGCACACGGTTGCCCGGTGCTGGCCGAGCGAAATCGAGAAGCTGCCGAATGAGCCGGTTGACCCGGCCCAGTTCCTGCTCGGTCCTGTCTAAAAACTCCTTCCTCTCGCCGGGAGCAAGACCTTCCTCTCGGAGCAGTTCCAGGTACCCCTGCATCACTCCAAGTGGATTGCCGATTTCATGGGCAAGGCCTGCAGCCAATCGCCCGGTGGAGGCCTGTTTTTCGGCACGCACCATCTCCTGGCGGGTATTTTCCAGCTGGGTGTTTGCCTGTTCCAGAGATTGCACGGTTTTGCGCAAATCCTCACGATCCTGCTCCAGTTTGGCCACCATCCGGTGCAGGCTGGATTCCAGACGTCCGAACTCGTTGCGACGGCGGCCGGAAGAGGGGAGGAACTCATGCTGCGCCGAATAGAGATCCGCCTGCTCGGCAAGGTTCTCCAGGGGCCGCACCACCAGCTTGATGATCCGGAACAGTCCCAGCGCAGCCAGAAGAACACCGTTGACAAGTACATAGCCCAGGATAGTAGTCTCTCCATCCCGCAACTGCGCCTCGAGCGGGGCCAGGGAACGGATCATGCCGACAGCGCCGGGGGAGGCTTCACCATCAGCCCGAACCGGTTGCGCCAGGAGCAGTATTCCTCCAGGTTGTCCCCGATTTTTCGACGGCATCATGCGGCGGTACGCCTTCCCGCTTGTCGCGACGAGGCGCAGACCCTCCTCAAGGGGCTGGGCAAAACCGCATTGTGGCGAGACCACCACCCTGCCTTCCGCATCCAGCATACCAAAACACAGGACCGCCCCATCCGAGGCGGGCAATTCCAGGCTTGCCACATTGCCGCCCCTTTCTGCCCCTGGAAAGATATGCATAGCCATGGCGTCCAGCAGCAGTTCCGCTTGCTTCCGGTCGGCCCGCAGGGCGTCACGCCGCCAAAGCTGCATGGCGACAAGCTCCACAAGCAGCATGCCGATGACGAGCAGCAGGAGAAAGGTGAGGGCGGTTTGTATCTTCAGGCTTCGCACGGGGCATATTTCCTTTCTTTGGGTTCACTTCGAAGCAGACAGCCCCCCCCAAAAAAATAAATGACATTTTTTCGAAAAATTGACATTTATTGTCAGTTTGCAACTTACCATCACATCCTGCCCATAATGCCAGCAAAGCAGGATAACTTCAGACAGCATACCAGATTCTTTGAGAAAAAAATGGCTTCCGTAAAAAATCCCTCCATGAAAATAGGGGCTGGCACACGATGTGCTATTCCTGTTTCCATGCTTGTGTTTTGTTGCGATCACTGACACAATACAGACAATATTTTTCACACCACAACCCAAACGGAGGAACCTCCCCATGAAAACCATGCAGAAGAACCAAAAAGGCTTCACCCTGGTGGAGTTGATGATCGTTGTCGCGATCATCGGCATCCTGGCGGCCATCGCCATCCCGCAATTCGCGGCCTACCGGACTCGTGCCTTCAACGCCAACGCCAAGGCCCTCAACAAGATGGCGGTGAACAGCCAGTCCGACCTGAACGCCGAACTGGGCTGTTATGGCCACTCTGAGGCTGCGGGTGCTAACTTGGTGGCCGTTGCTGCCGCTGCGGCCCAGGCAATCTCGAGCATTGATGGAACCCTGGCCATCGGGGCAACCGATGCGACTGCAGGTGGCAGAATCAATGGCTCCAATATTGCTACCGGTAAAATTATGAGCGTTCCCTTAGGAATTGGCAACAACATGACACTTCTGACCACTGCAAGTCCGGTCACTGCTGGCGCATGTCCCAGCAGCGGCTGTTCTAATGTTGCTTATACCCGTGCAAATAAAGGGGATACCGCTTACGGTTCTGATTCCGATGCGGCTAACACTCTGTTCAGCGTTACCAATGCGACTTGGGCAAATACTGTTGTTGCGGCTGGCGCTGGGTTGCTGGCCACGCCAACTGCTGCAGTTGACGGAATCAACGACTTTACTTCTGCTGCTGGCAAAAACGGCGGCGGCCTGCCATCTACGGACTGGGCACTGGTGCAGTAACAGTCACGGCACACCGTGGATTCTTGCAGCCCCGGCCAAAAGGCCGGGGCTGTTCTATTTTCATAACAAAAGAGCTTCTCTGAAAACAAGTATGACTATTCCAGCCATAGAAGTCAGCGGAGTAGGCAAGGGCTTCGGCTCTGGCCGCAAACGCAATCAGGCGTTGGGCGACCTTTCGCTCTCCATTGCCCAAGGCGAGGTGTTCGGATTTCTCGGCCCCAACGGCGCTGGCAAATCCACCACCATCAAGTTGCTGCTGCGCTTCCTGAAACCAGATTACGGCAGCCTGCATATCCTGGGCAAGACCGTGGGCCAGGATGAGTTCCGTCACCGGATCGGCTACCTCTCCGAGGTCCCCGTCTTTTACGACTACCTCACCGCCCGGGAAACCCTGCTGCTCTCGGGCCGGTTGAGTGGCATGACCCGGCAGGCCATCGACCAGCGCATCCCCATGCTCCTTGAGCGCATGACCCTAATTGATGCGGCAGACCGGAGAGTAGGGGGGTTTTCCAAAGGAATGAAGCAGCGGCTGGGCATGGCCAACGCCCTGATCCACGACCCAGAGGTATTGATCTTTGACGAGCCCATGAGCGGGCTTGACCCGGTGGGCCGCCACCAAATCAAAGGGCTCATCGCCGAGCTGAAGCAGGAGGGCAAGACCATCTTCTTCAGCTCCCACATTTTGAGCGACATCGAGGCCCTGTGCGATCGCATCGGCATCATCCACAAAGGCGTCTTGCTCTATAGCGGAGGGCTGGGAGATTTTCTTAGCACAGGCGGAGGACTGGAAGAACGTTTTGTCACAGTCATTGAGGAGGCCAACCATGCATGTGCGTAATATCTGGTTTCTGGCCCTGGCCACCTGCACCGAAGGCATCCGTCACCGGGCTCTGTGGGCCATTGTCTGCCTGGCGGTGTTGCTTACCATGGCCAACCTGGGGGTCACCGCCCTCTACTCCTGGGATCTGGGCAAAGTCTCTGTAGAATTCGGCCTCTCTGCCGTGGCTTTCACCGGCCTATTGCTGGTCTTTTTTCTGGGCATGAAAATCCTGGCCGACGATCTGGAGCGGAGCCGAATCTTTATGCTGCTCTCCCGGCCGGTTTCCATCTGGCACTACCTGACCGGCAAGTTTCTGGGTCTGGCCATGATCCTGCTCTTGGCCACCATCATCCTGGGTCTCTCCGCCGCCCTATCCATGCGCTATGTGCTCTGGCTCTACGCACCCTTTGTCCCGCCCAACTTTTCCTGGCTGACCTACCTGATGGCCCTGACCTGCCAGTGGATGAGCTTGGTAGTGGTGCTGGCGGTGAGCGTGCTCTGCTTCAGTTTTGCCAGCCACCCCTTTATTGCCCTGCTGCTAGCGGTTTCCTCCTATCTGGTGGGCCAGAACATGGAGCTGCTGCGGCGGGTGGTGACGGAAAACACCAAGGCCGGGGTGTTAACCGGTCAGGAAAATCTGGTGATCGCCCTCTCCTGGATATTCCCCAACCTGTCGCTTTTTGACAAAAAGTATGCGGCTGCCTACGGCATGGCCTTCAGCGGCCAGGAGTTTATGCTCCTCTGCCTGTACGGCATCTCCTATTCGGCGTTGCTTATCTATCTCGCCACTCTGCTCTTCAAACGAAAGGAGCTGGCATGAGCAGACGACTGGCGCCCCATCTCTTTATCGGTCTGGTTCTGCTAGTCTTCTACATAGCCAGCTACAACGCCTTGCTCCGCCAGCGCAGCATAGTTGGCCAAACAGAACGGCGTTCCTCCGGAATCTGGAATCTGCCGCCCGTGGCCTTGCTTGCCATTGCCGGAGAATTCAAGGGGCTGATGGCCGACTACTTAACCATGGAGGCAGGAGCACAGCTGGGGACCGAACTGGTGCGGAAACCCGAAGGGGGATTCCGGGTTGTCAAAAAACAGTACGATTGGCCGAGCATCCACCGCTTGTTTGTTGCCAGTCAAACCCTGGATCCTTCCTTTGCCCAGACCTACATCGTGGCACAAGGCTGGCTTCCGTGGGAACCGGCTAATATGGTGACAGAAACCCAAAAGATTGTGGAGATTGCCGCGAAAAATCGCCCATGGGACTGGCAGCCCTACCATTCAATGGGATTCAATGCCTACTATTTTCAGAATAGACCGGGCGAGGCCGGCAAACTCTTTCTCGAGGCTGCCAAGGTTCACAATGCCCCGTCTTTTCTTCCCATCCTGGGTGCCCGTCTGGCCCAGAAGGGGGGGGAAACCGAGACCGCCATCGTCATCATGAAATCCATGCTTGCCGATAAAAATCCGGAAGAGCCCGGTTATGCCGATATGCTTGACCGCCTCCACGCTTTGGAGGGTGTGCTGGTGATCGAGCAGGCAGCAAACAGATATGAACAAAAACTGGGCCGCAAGCCTTCGTCCCTCACCGAACTTACCACCTCAGGCATGCTTGCCGCCCTGCCGCCCAATCCGTACAACCTTGACTACTGCATGGACACAGCGGGCATCATTTATTTTGACAAGCCGGACTGCCGCTGACCTCCCCCCCCCAGAAATCTCTCATTTTGCCTGTCCAGGTTTTGGGTGAAGTTCACCCTGTCAGCCTTTTCTCTTGCTCATTTTGCTTTTTCTTGCCTCTCTTGACTTTTTGGGAGAGGTGGGATAAGAGTACCTGTTTTTCTGCTATTTTTCTTTGATTGGCGCATTTTCCCGGCAGAAAGGCGCGGGTGTTTTTATCTTCGGTGCATGTGAGGCAAGCGATGACCATTCAGGCCCTGAAAGGCTTTAAGGATATTCTCCCCGATGAGGTTGGGGTGTGGCAGCATATCGAGGCAACAGCCAGGGATATCTTCCACCGCTTTGGGTTTACTGAGATCCGGGTGCCGATTCTTGAAAAGACCGAACTTTTTGCCAGATCCATCGGCGAAGCCACCGATATTGTCGAAAAAGAGATGTACTCCTTTGCTGACCGCAACGGCGATTCTATCACCATGCGGCCGGAGGGCACTGCCTCGGTGTTGCGCGCTTTTATCGAACATGGCCTCCAGGCGAGGCTCCCGGTGCAGCGCCTCTACACCATCGGCCCCATGTTCCGGCACGAACGTCCACAAAAGGGCCGTCTGCGGCAGTTCCACCAGATGAGCGTCGAGGTGCTTGGGCTGGATCATCCGCGCCTGGACGCCGAACTGATCGCCATGGGCTGGCTGATTCTTGAAGAGCTTGGCCTTTCGACGAGCCTGCAAATCAATTCCCTGGGTTGCCCGGCCTGTCGGCCCGCCTACAAAGAGGCCCTGGTGGAATTTTTGGCCGCCCGCAAGGGACAGATTTGCGAAGATTGCCAGCGGCGCAGCCTATCGAACCCGCTCCGGGTGCTGGACTGCAAGAGCAGTCATTGCCAGGAGCAGTATGTGGCCGCGCCTGCCATTATCGACCATCTCTGCCCAGGCTGCGCCGAGCATTTTAAGCAAACCAAAGGGAGCCTTGATCTTCTGGCGGTTCCCTATACGGTGAACCCGTTCATGGTCCGTGGCCTTGATTACTACACCCGCACCACCTTTGAGCTTGTTACCGATGCCTTGGGCGCCCAGAGCGCGGTGGGGGCAGGGGGCCGCTATGACGGTCTGGTGGAACAATTGGGCGGGGCCAAGAACATGCCCGGCATCGGCTTTGCCATGGGCATGGAACGGCTGGCCCTCCTGCTGAGTCAGCAGAACGCAGACGCCTGTCCGGAGACTGCCACAGACCTTTTTGTCGCCGCCTTGGGCGAAGAGGCCGCAGTCAGGGCTTTTCCCATCGTGCATCTCCTGCGACGTAAAGGGCTGCAGGTGGCCATGGATCTTGAGGGCAAGAGTCTGAAGAGCCAGATGAAGCAGGCAGATCGGGCAAAGGCCCGTTTTGTCCTCATTCTGGGCGAGGAAGAGCTTGCCAAGGGCGAAGCGGTGCTACGCGACATGACCAGCAAGGAGCAGCAAGCATTGCTTCTTGCCGGGGCGCCTGGGGACGTATGCGCCACGTTACTTGCGGCGGTTGCACATAAAGAACAATAGGTTGCATTCTCTGGTTACGCTTAGCTGCGCTTCTGCGCCGTGGCGTTAAAACTTTTTTTATTTTTTACTACCTATAAAGGAGCAGTCCTATGGAATCCATGGGAGGACTCAAACGTACTCACAATTGCAATGCCCTGACCCACGCCGATGTCGGCAAAGAGATAATACTCATGGGGTGGGTGCTGCGGCGCCGTGACCATGGCGGGGTTATTTTTATCGATCTGCGGGACCGCTGGGGTCTCACCCAGGTGGTTTTCAACCCAGAGATCAATGCCGAGGTGCATGCCAAGGCCCATGGGATCAGGAGCGAATGGGTGCTGGCCATCCGGGGCATGGTCGAAGCTCGGCCCGATGGGATGGTCAACCCCAAACTGGGTACCGGTGAAATCGAAATACGGGTAACGGAGCTGCGCATCCTCAACCAGAGCAAGACCCCGCCCTTTCCGCTGGACGAAGAAACCGAGATCTCCGAGAACCTGCGCCTCAAATACCGCTACATCGACCTGCGCCGCCCCCGCATGGCCGAGAGCCTCATCATGCGGCACAAAGCGTCCCAGGCCATCCGTACCTATCTCAACGGCGAGAATTTCCTGGAGATCGAGACCCCGGTACTCACCCGCTCCACCCCGGAAGGAGCCAGGGACTATCTGGTGCCGAGCCGG
Organism: Desulfurivibrionaceae bacterium; assembly: GCA_041671085.1. Taxonomy (GTDB): domain Bacteria; phylum Desulfobacterota; class Desulfobulbia; order Desulfobulbales; family Desulfurivibrionaceae; genus Thiovibrio. Next base: position 28,373 of record JBAZCG010000021.1, read on the forward strand.
GTCAACCAGGGTAAATTTTTCGCCCTGCCCCAGTCGCCGCAGTTGTTCAAGCAGCTCCTGATGGTGGCAGGCATGGACCGCTATTACCAGATCGTCCGCTGCTTCCGCGACGAGGATCTGCGCGCCGACCGTCAGCCCGAGTTCACCCAGGTGGATATGGAGCTCTCCTTTGTCGAGGAGGAGGATATCTACACCGTGGGCGAAGGGTTGATGCAGCTGTTGTTCAAAGAAACCATCGGGTTGGAACTCAGCCTGCCCTTCCCGCGCATGACCTATGCCGATGCCATGAACCGCTATGGCTGCGACAAGCCCGATACCCGCTTCGGCTTTGAGCTGATCAGCCTCACCGAGGAGGTGCGCAATTGCGGCTTCCAGGTGTTCCGCACCGTGGTGGAAAAGGGCGGCATGGTCAAGGCCATCAACGCCAAGGGCTGCGCCCATTTCTCCCGCAAGGATCTTGACGATCTCACCGCTTACGTGGCCAATTTCGGAGCCAAGGGGTTGGCCTGGGTCAAAGTTAAGCCCGACGGCGAATGGCAGTCGCCCATTGCCAAGTTCTTCTCCGACGAGGAACGGGCGGGGATGGCCAAAACCCTGGGCGCCGAGACCGACGACCTGCTCTTTTTTGTCGCCGACCAGCCCAATGTGGTGCACCAGGCATTGTCCGAGCTGCGCCTTGAGCTGGGCCGCAGGCTCAACCTCATCGACAAGAAGCAGTTCAACTTCCTCTGGGTCTGCGACTTCCCGCTCCTGGAGTATGACCATGAACAAAAGCGGCATACCGCCGTGCATCACCCATTTACCGCGCCCAACGAGGAAGACATCCCCCTCATGGACACCGAGCCGGGCAAGATGCGGAGCCGGGCCTATGATCTGGTGCTCAACGGCACCGAGATCGGCGGCGGCTCCATCCGGATCCACCAGAAAGAGATGCAGGAACGGGTTTTTGCCGCGTTGGGGATTTCCGAGGAGGAAGTCACCGACAAGTTCGACTTTCTCGTCAAGGCGCTTGAGCTTGGCGCACCGCCCCACGGCGGCATGGCCTTTGGTCTGGACCGCTTGATGATGATTTTGTTGGGCCGGGATAGCATCCGTGACGTTATCGCCTTCCCCAAAACCCAGAAGGCTACCTGTCCGCTCACCGAAGCGCCGTCCGCAGTGGCGCGAAAGCAACTGACCGAACTGGGCTTAAGACCGGATTGGAAGGAATAGTACAGAGCCTCGCGTTAAGCTGATAGCTGTCAGCTTAACGCGAGGATATCAGCCACCATCTCCCGGATCTGCGGCTCCGGGTCGTTGGCCAGGGGCTTGATACAGGCCAAGGCCTCGGGGGTGCCGATGATACCCAGCAGGTTCACGGCCTCGCCACGTATCCACACCGTTGCCTCGGCCAGCATCGGGAGCAGGGCAGGGATGGCCAGGACCACTTCCTGCGGGCGGAGACCCTTCAGCTCTTCAAAAAGTACCGCCATTCCCATCCGCACCATGAAGCGTTCATCCCGCAACAGCTCGCCGCTCAGGGCATAGAGTGAGACGTCCTGCTTGAACATGGCCATGATGTTTTCCACATGGCCCATCTCCAAAAAATCGGCAATAACCGTGATCAAATCCGCCTGCTCTTTTGCGTGCATGGTTGTTCCTTTGGTGTCGCAGGTTCACGGCTGAGGCGAGACGTCAGTCGGCAGTTTCGGGGATAAGCTCCTTGAAGTGGATCACCGAGGGGAAGTTCTCGGAGCGGGCAACCGGCTTGCGGCTGCTGGGCCGGGCGACAAAGATGAGAACACCCATGCCGTAAATCCGGGCGGAGACCAAGACCTTTTCGGTATCATCGGCCAACATGGTTCTTTCCTTATCATAGCCAAGCATCGCTTCCAGCCCCTGCCAGAAGATGGGATCTTCCTTGGCCATCCCCACCTCTTCCGCGCAGATGATCCGGTCGAAATAGCCTGCTAGCGCGGTTTTTTCCATCTTGATGGCCAGGGTCTTGCTGTGGGCGTTGGTCACCAGATAGATCTTCTTGCCCGCCTCGCGACAGAACTTGAGAAAGGCGACCACATGGGGATGCACCCCGATGAGGTGATTGATCTTCATTTTAAGGGCCGGGATATCGAGACCCAACTCGTTGGACCAGAAATCCAGGTCGGTCCAGGCCAGGGTGCCCTCCCTCCCCTTGTACTTGGCCAGCAGTTCAAGCCTTGCCTCGTCGATGGAGAGATCGTGCTCCAGGGCGTAGTGCTCCGGCACATAATGCTCCCAGAAATAATCATCAAAGTGCCGGTCCAGCAGGGTGCCGTCCATATCGAGCAGGACCGTGTCTATGGCCTGCCAGTCCAGAAGTGGTGTTTCCGTCATATGCGCTCATCAGACCAAAAAGTTCCCTCCCCCCTGGCGGGGGAGGGTTAGGGTGAGGGGGAAAATAGCTAGGAAATAGGCGGCTGCAACTTGCACCCTCCCCCCGGACCCCCTCCCGTCAGCAGTGTTAGCGGCGAGGGAGGGGAGTCAATTTAGCAGAGTTTTACAAGAGGCTTACTTTTCCAAATCCCGGTGAAACAGCTTCACCGGCCATTTTCCCCCGGCCAGATGCCGGTGGATCTCCTCGGCCACCGCCACGGAGCGATGTTTCCCGCCGGTACAGCCCACGGCGATGGTGAGGTAGGCCTTGCCCGCCTGTTCAAATTCGGGAAGCAGGAAATCCAGCAAGGCAAAGAGGTGGACGAGAAATTGGCTGCCGCTGGCATTGTCCAAGGCATGGCTGGCAACCGCTGCCTCCAGGCCGGTTTTCTCCTTGAGCTCAGTCACATAATAGGGGTTTGGCAAAAAGCGGACATCAAACAACAGGTCTGCCTCGCTTGGCAAGCCATGCTTATGGCCAAAGGAGAGGATGTTGACCCGCAGGTCGGCAACCGGGGAGGCGTCGTGCAGCAGGAGCTTTTGCCGCAGCTCGGTGGGGGTGAGGTTGCTGGTGTCAATCACCCGATCGGCCAGTTGGCGGAGTCCGGCCAGCCGCTTTTTCTCCGAGGAGATCCCATCCTGGACCAGGCCGACCTGGGCCAGGGGATGGGCACGCCGCAGTTGGCTGTAACGGCGAAGCAGGACCGTGTCGTTGGCTTCGAGAAAAATGATCTGCGCCAGGGTGGCCTTGGGTTGAATCTCTTTGAGGACTCCGGCCAGGGCCGGGGCAAGCTCGACATCCCTGGCATCCATTACCAGGGCCAACCGGTGCGGGCCGTCTGCCCGCCGGGCCATGCCGTCGAGCAGGGGCAGAAGGAGAAAGACCGGGAGATTGTCGATGCACAAAAAACCGGCATCCTCGAACACATTGAGGGCCGTGGACTTACCTGCCCCGGAAAGGCCGGTGATAATGGTGAGGGTCAGGGGATGGCTGCTGGATTCATGCATGGCGAGGAGTTAGTACGGCAAGGGTGTACACAGGCATCCGGGTCAGCTCAGCTTGGGTTTTTTTCGAAATTTAGAAGGGAGAATCCCTATCTGTTCCCGGTATTTGGCTACGGTGCGCCGGGCCAGCTTGACATCTTCCTTGGCGAAAATATCGGCGATGGCATTGTCGCTTAAGGGGTCTTGATGGTTTTCGGCGGCAATGATGCTGCGGATGCGCTCCTTGATGCTTTCCGAGGCCATGGCGTCGCCGCCGTCATGGCGGCTGATGGAGGAGTTGAAGAAATACTTCAGCTCAAAGGTGCCCTGGGGGGTGTGCACATACTTGTTGCTTGTCACCCGGCTGATCGTTGATTCGTGCATGCCGAGATCCTCAGCCACGTCACGGAGAACCAGGGGCCTGAGGAAGGCGACCCCTTTTTCAAAAAATTCGAGCTGGAATTTGAGGAGAGATTCAACCACCCGGTAGATGGTGCGTTGCCGCTGATGGATGCTTTTTATCAGCCATAGGGCCGATTTTAGTTTGTCCTGCACATAATTTTTGGTGTCGGCCGGGGCGCCGGAATCTTTTTTCAGGATATCCTTGTAATAGTTGCTGACCTTGAGGCGGGGCAGACCTTCATCGTTGAGCAGAATGACATACTCCCCGCCGATCTTATGCACATAGACATCGGGGATGATGTACTGGGGCTCCTCTTCGGAATAGATCCTGCCCGGATGCGGGTCCAGCTCGGTGATCACCTTGATCGCGCTGAGAATATCCTCGATGGGGCGGGCCGTGGCCCTGGCAATGGCACCGAAATTTCTGTTCTCCAGGGTGTGTAGATGCTCGCGGACTATGGTTGCTGCCAGGGAAGCCCCAAGCCCCAAGCGGGCAAGCTGCAACAACAGGCAATCCTTAAGATCTTTGGCCCCAACCCCGGCAGGATCCATCTCCTGGACCACGCCGATCATCCGGTGGGCCAGCTCCGAATCACAGCCCGTGCCTTCAATAATTTCCGTCTCCGTCACCACCAGGAATCCGTCCCGGTTGAGGTTTCCGATGACGAAATGGCCGATCTCCTTTTCCTCTTCGGTGAGATGGGAAAGGGTTAGCTGCCAGGAAAGATGGGAATGCAGGTCTGGTTTGGTGGTCAGGATGTCAAGGCGGGAGGGCAGGTCGTTATCATCCTTGCTCCGGCTGGAGAAACCGCTTTCATAGTCGTTGCTGTAATTTTCCCAGTCTATTTCTCTTAAGGATGAGTCGCTTTCCATCTGGACCTCGGTGGTCCTTTCCGGCTCGGGCACCGGGGCGTCCAGCGCCTCATGACCATGGCCTTCCTGTTCGGCCTCGCCCTGGTCCGGACCGTCAAGCGCTTCTTCCAGCACAGGGTTGATCTCGATTTCCTGCTGGATTGTTTCGGCAAGCTCAAGCCGGGAAAGCTGGAGCAACTTGATGGCCTGCTGCAATTGGGGGGTCATCACCAGTTGCTGGCTGAGTTTTAGTTGCTGTCTCAGTTCAAGAGCCATGTTCGCCGGAGTCCTTTACCGTAAAACGAAAAGCAGAGGCCAGCGCGGGATTGCGCAACCCTTGTATGAGTATAATCCATGACGGCAAGGTTTTTGCAAGAAGAATTTAAGGGAGCGAAGAAAGAAGGGGTATTTTGTTGCGATGCTTACAGGATGTAACCGTTCACAAGGGGACCGAAATTTACGACAGCCTTGTATTGTAACCGTTCAGCAGTACTGCACATGAGTCGGTCGATGACAGCTAAGCGAGCGTAGCGAGACTGCGACGCAGATGTGGTGCTGCTGAACGGTTACTACAGGGTAAAGTTTTCCCCGAGGTACATCCGGCGGGCTTCCGCGTTGCCGACAATCTCTTCGGCGTCGCCATGGATCAGGATTTTCCCCTGACTGACGATATAGGCCTGATCACAGACAGAGAGGGTTTCCCGGACGTTGTGGTCCGAGATGAGCACCCCCAGGCCGCGATTTTTGAGATTCCCGATGATCTGCTGGAGATCGGCCACCGAGAGCGGATCGATCCCGGCAAAGGGCTCGTCGAGGAGAATGAAGTGCGGCGTGGTGGCCAGGGCTCGCATGATCTCCACCCGGCGCCGTTCGCCCCCGGAGAGCGAATGCCCCCGGTTGCCCGCCAGATGGCTGATCTTCAGGTCTTCCATGAGCTGGCCGACCCGGTTGTTGATCTCGGCCTTGGCAAGACCCAACGGCTCCAGGACTATGCGGACATTTTCTTCCACGGTGAGCTTTTTAAAAACCGAGGATTCCTGCGGCAGATAAGACAGCCCTTTGACGGCCCGCTGGTGGATGGGCAGACCGGTGATGTCCTCTCCGTCCAGCAGGATAACACCTGCGTCAGGCCGGACAAATCCGGCAATGGTATAAAAGGTGGTGGTTTTCCCGGCGCCGTTTGGCCCGAGCAGGCCCACCACCGTGCCGGTTTCAACCTTAAGGCTGATCCCGTCGACAACAGTCCGGTTCTTATAGCGTTTGACGATGTCTTTTGTTTCGAGAACAGACAAGGGAGCCTCCGTCTTCACTGTTGCTGACCGCGCTGCGGACTTTCGCCGCTAGGATAGAAAAAGGCCTTGACCCGCTCGCCTTTCTTCTCGCCTCGCTCTACGATGCTCTTGCCCTGGTCGAGGAAAACGACAACGGTATGGCCGGTGACGAGGTTGTTGTCCTGCCAGACCTTGCTGTTGCCGATGAGAATCATTTTACGCTCGGCTTCATAATATTCCATTTTGTCGCCGGTGCCGGTCATGCCGTCATTTTGGATTTCCACATTGCCGGAGGCGAGAATCTTTTTGAGGTTGCGCTCCTCGCTTTGGGATGCCTTGGCTTTTTCTTCGTTGGCAAAATAATAGACCGTCATTTCCGCGGCACGGATCGTCATTTGGCCCTGCTTGGCATCCACGTTGCCGGTGAAAAGAACCGCGTTGTCAGTTTTCATGGAAACCATCCGGTCCGCCTCGATATGAATCGGCGTTTTGTTGCCGCTGGAGGGGGTGGATGCAGGCGCAGCCAGGCCGGGGCTGGCCACCAGGAAGGGACACAGGAACATAAGTCGGCAAAAAAAACGGAGCAATGGTTTCATAAATTTTTTCGTTTCCTCATGATGCTGATGGACTCTGGAGAACTAAAGATACCAGCATCAAGGGTTCTCGGCAATCGCTTTGCCGGGAGAGGTCGCCTGTTTTTTTGACCGCCTATCTTCTTTACAGATTGCCGCCAGCGGTATATATCTTGCGTACTATCAATAACAAGCGGCTGCCTTTTTTGAAAAAAATCAGCCCCAGATCATTCAACCATTACAGACAGACGGCCATGCTCACAGGTATCGAAAAAGCCAAGACCCTCATTGAGTCCTTGCCCTATATCAAAAAATTCTACGGCAAAACCGTGGTCATCAAATACGGCGGCCATGCCATGGTGGATGAGGAGCTGAAAAAGAGCTTCGCCCTGGACATCATCCTGATGAAGTACGTCGGCATCAACCCCGTGGTGGTGCATGGCGGCGGGCCGCAGATTAATAAATTCCTGGGCAAGATGAATATCAAGAGCGATTATGTTCAGGGCATGCGGGTCACCGACGGCGAAACCATGGACGTGGTGGAGATGGTTTTGGTGGGCAAGGTGAACAAGGAAATCGTCGGCCTGATCAATTTCCACGGGGGCAAGGCGGTCGGCCTTTCCGGCCGGGACGGCGACCTGATCAAGGCGCGAAAGATGAAGCTCATGAAGGCCCAGGCCGAAAACACCCCGCCGGAAATCATCGACCTCGGTCGGGTAGGGGAGGTGACCATGGTCAACCCGCAGATCCTCCACACCCTGGACGCCCAGGATTTCATCCCGGTCATCGCTCCGGTGGGTGTGGGCGAAGACGGGCAGGCCTACAATATCAACGCCGATCTCGTGGCCGGAGCCATCGCCACCCAACTCAAGGCGGAAAAGCTCATCCTGCTCACCGACGTGGCCGGGGTTCTGGACAAGGCGGGCGCACTCATCTCCTCCATGAGCTGCGACGCGGCGGACCAGTACATCGCGGACGGGGTCATCGGAGGCGGCATGATCCCCAAGGTCAAGTGCTGCCAGGGCGTGGTCCGGGCCGGGGTGGGCAAGGCACACATCATCGACGGGAGGGTGGAGCATGCCATTTTGCTGGAAATGTTCACCCAACAGGGCGTCGGGACCGAGGTGGTATGATGGCCAATGCGGAATGGATTAAAAAAAGCACAGCCTCGTTTATGACCACCTATGGCCGGTATCCTGCGGTGATGGTTGAGGGGAAGGGCTGCCTGCTCAAGGACGCCGATGGCAGGGAGTATCTGGATTGCCTCGCCGGCATCGCGGTCTGTAGCCTGGGCCACTGCCATCCGGCGATTACCGAGGCGATCTGCCGCCAGGCCTCCACCCTGGTGCATGTCTCCAACCTCTACCACACGATGCCGCAAACCGAGCTGGCCGAGCTGCTGCTCAGCCACTCCTTTGCCGACCGGGTGTTTCTGTGTAACTCCGGGGCGGAGGCCAACGAAGCGGCGATCAAGCTGGCGCGAAAGGCCAGCCCTCCTGGGAAATACGAGATCATCTCCCTGGCCGGTTCTTTCCATGGCCGGACCCTGGCCACCGTGGCCGCCACGGGCCAGGCCAAATTCCACCAGGGCTTCGAACCCTTGCCCCAGGGCTTTCGCCATGCGCCCTTCGGCGATATCGCGGCCTTAGAGGCGATGATTACCCCGGAAACCTGCGCCATTCTCTGCGAGCCCTTGCAGGGAGAAGGCGGGGTCCGGCCCCTGGCGCCTGAGTATCTGGCCGGTATCCGTCGGCTCTGCGACAAGCACGGCCTGCTGCTGATTTTTGATGAGATTCAGGTGGGCATGGGCCGCACCGGCACCCTCTTTGCCTATGAGCAGTGCGGGGTGACCCCCGACATCCTCACCCTGGCCAAGGCCCTGGGCAACGGCTTGCCCATCGGCGCCATGCTGGCCACGGAATCGGTGGCCAAGGCGTTTGAGCCGGGCAGCCATGCCTCGACCTTCGGCGGCAACCCGGTGGTCTGCGCCGCTGCGGTGGCTACCTTAAAGATCATGCTGGCCGAGGGATTTTTCGCCGAGGTTCTGGCAAAGGGGGAGTATCTGGCCGAACGGCTCACCGGGCTGGCCGCCAAATACCCGGCCATGGCAACCCCTGCCCGCGGGCTTGGCCTAATCCAGGGTCTACCCCTTACCGAGGTCTGGATTGACAAAGGCCCGGCCATGGTCAACCTCCTCTTTGAAAAAGGGGTGCTCCTGAACTTTGCCGGGGGCAAGGTGCTGCGCTGTCTGCCGCCGCTGATCATCAGCCGCGCCGAGATAGATCGGCTGATCCAGGCCCTGGACGAGGTTTTTGCCGAGCTAAGCCAGTAGCCCCCCATACATTTTCCTCGAAAAATCCCTTTGCAAAAAAAAAGTTTTTTTGTATGAATTGTAGTTTGGCCCAACCTGAGGGGTGACATTGTTCGTCATTCGCTGGCACTGCTTGGGCTGACATTTTTTGAGCCGGTCTCCTGAATCTTGCCGTGCGCCGTGGTGCCGACAGGACGCCCTGAACAGAGAGAGGTCTTCTTTCCGCAAAACCGTGTGGGGGAGGCCGGCAGAGAGAACGAAACAATGACACAGCACCTACTGGCATTACAGGATTTCAGCAAAGAGCAGCTTGCCGCCTACATCGATCAGGCCCTGCTGCTTAAAAAAGAAGCCAAGGCCGGGGTTCGCCATCAGCAGCTGGCCGGAAAAACCGTGGCCCTCATCTTTGAAAAGCCCTCCACCCGGACCAGGGTTTCCTTTGAAGCGGCCATGTATGGCCTGGGCGGCCAGGTGATCTATCTCTCCGGCCGGGACACCCAGCTGGCCCGCAACGAGCCCCTCAAGGACATGGCCCGGGTCATGGCCCGCTATGTGGAC
>JBAZCG010000022.1:0-37274 GCA_041671085.1 Desulfurivibrionaceae bacterium
GTCCGTGGCCTGAAGCATGTATTTTTTCTGGGCGGCCAGCAGGTTGCGGGTGGCCGGGCTTACGGTATTGAGCAGTTCCGCTTCGGTAAGCCAGTCTCGGGCGGCTGAACCGGCGCTGCATGCCGGGACAATGGAAAGAAGATGGAAATCGATATCGGGAAGATGGTGAAAAAGCTGGCCGAGGTAGCGGAGGGAATGGGTGCTGTATGGCGAGCCGTCAACTGCTATGAGGATTTTTTTCAGCATGCGTGGCCTCCTTGTGCCATGGTCTTATACAAATGGTATCAAACCTGGCGGGTAGAGGCAATCGTTCTCGATAAAAACGGGATGAGAACCTCTTACTCAAGATCATTGTGGTAGCGGCACGGGGCGCCGAGATAATTGGTAAAGGTGACAGTCTTGCCCAGGCTGGTGAGGTAGTTGGGGGTAAACGGAATCTTGCCCGCGCCGCCCGGTGCATCAATGGCGAAGGTCGGGACGGCCAGGCCGGAGGTGTGGCCGATCAGGGCCTGCATGATCCCGAGGCCCGTTTCCACTTTGGTTCTGAAATGGTTGGTGCCCTGGGTCATGTCCGCCTGGAAAAGATAGTACGGCTTTACCCGGATTATGAGCAGTGCATGCATGAGCCTGGTGATGGTTGCGGCGTTGTCGTTGACGCCCCTGAGCAAGACGGTCTGGTTGCCCAGGGGGATTCCGGCTCCTGCCAGACGGGCGCAGGCCTTGGTTGCTTCGGGTGTTATTTCGTCGGGGTGGTTGAAATGGGTGTTGATGTAGAGCGGGTGGTACCGCTTGAGGATGGCGGCCAGTCGGGTGGTGATCCGCATGGGCAGGGTGCAGGGAACCCGGCTGCCGATGCGGATGATCTGAATCGAGGGGATGGCCCGGAGGTTGTCCAGCAACCAGACAAGGGTCTCGTCGTTCAGGAGCAGCGGGTCTCCGCCGGAAATGAGGACATCGCGGATTTGTTTGTTTTTACGAAGATAGGCAAAAGCGGCCTGCATGGTTTCCCGGTTGACGAGCATGCGGTTGGTGCCCACCTTTCTTTTTCTGGTGCAGAACCGGCAATACATGGCGCATTGGCTTGCAACCAGAAAGAGAACGCGGTCCGGGTAGGTATGGACCAGATTCGGCACCGGCGAGCGGTTTTCTTCATCCAGCGGGTCGGTAAGGCAGATCCCGTCTTCAAGCTCCAGAGGGTCGGGCACGGCCTGGCGCCAGAGGGGATCGCCCGGGGTCTTGATCAACCCCAGATAATAGGGGTTGATCCGCATAGGAAATTGGTCGGTCACGGTGTTCAACGTCGAAAAATCGAGGTCGAAATGTCGGCCCAGCTGTTCCGGGGTGGTTATGCTGCGTGTCAGTAAGTCTTTCCAGTGTGTCATCAGCAAAGTCCGGTGAAAAAATGAGGAAGAAACAGCGGGGCAAAGCTTACCCAAGATCGGATGGACCTAATAATGGGCCTTTACCGTATAGAGGGGGCCGCTTCAAGATATTTCGCGTAATATTCCTGTCGTGCGTGTTTTAAAAAACGGCAGGAGAAAAATACTGGTCAGGATGGAGGCGGAGATGGTAAGAATTTGATCTGGCTTTGCAGTCAGAAAAAAAAGGCCAGGTTTTTTGATTGTAATGCGTTCAAATCTCATCCCAGGTAGCGTATCCATGCCGCAAAACAGCTTCCGTTTTCAGTACGATGCCTATGGCAACACCAAGGTGATCGAGGTCTTCAGTCGCTGGCTCGGGGTGTATGACAACCAGTTCACCAACAAGGGCACCGCCTTTACCAGAGAAGAGCGGGAGCAGCTCCAGCTGGAAGGCACCCTGCCGCCCAGCGTCTGCACCCTGGAGCAGCAGATGGATAACTGTCTGGAATCCCTTGCGCGACACAGCAGCGACCTGGAAAAGTTTGTCTACCTGCGCTCCCTTTTTGATCGGAATGTGACCCTGGCCCATGCCGTTATCGCCAGCGACATCGAGCGCTTCATGCGGATAATCTATACGCCCACGGTGGGCGAGGCCTGCCGCCAGTATTCTTCCCTGTTCCGCAAGGCAAACGGCCTGCATTTTTTCCCCGGTAATATCGACCGGGCCGAGGAAATCTTGGGCCGGTTCAAAGCCAGACAGATCAGGGTGGCGGTTGTCACCGACAATCAGGGCATTCTCGGTATTGGCGACCAGGGGGTGGGCGGGATCTCCATCTGTCTTGGCAAGCTTATGCTCTACACCCAGGGTGCCGGAGTTGCTCCCTGGCATTGTCTCCCCATCTCCCTTGATGTGGGGACGGACAACGCCGAATTACTCAACGATCCGAACTATCTTGGTTGGTGGCACCCCCGTCTGGTGGGAGAGGAGTATCTGAACTTTGTCCGGCGTTTTCCAAGGCTTTCAAGGCGGTGTTCCCCCATGCCCTTTGCCAGTGGGAGGATTTTTCTAAGCAGAAGGCCTTTGCCATCCGCGATACCTATCTGCATGATTTGGTCTCGTTCAATGACGATATCCAGGGCACCGGGGCTGTGACCCTGGCGGCGCTAATCTCCGCCATGAAGATCAAGAAGGAGCCGCTTACCAAGCAAGTTTATCTGATTTATGGCGCAGGTGCGGGCGGGGTCGGAATTGCCGAGCAGATCGAGGTCGCGCTTATTGAGGCAGGGCTCGGCCCGGAAGAGGCGAGAGCCAGGATTTTCACTGTTGACAGCAAGGGGTTGGTGACCACCGAGCGCGAGCTTGAACCATACAAGCAGAAGTTTGCCAAAGACCCGGCAGTCTTGGAGTGGTATTCCGCGAAAACGGACGGCAACCTGATGAACGTGATCCAGAAGGCGCGGGTTACGGTGTTGATCGGCACCTCTGGCCAGCCTGGCGCTTTCAGCAGGTATATTGTCCAAGCCATGCAGGGCAATAGCCGGCGGCCTGTCATTCTGCCGCTCAGTAATCCTACCGCCCAGGCCGAGGCACATCCTGTCGACATATATAAATGGACCTCCGGCAGCGCCCTGGTCGCCACGGGTAGCCCCTTTGAGCCGGTGGTCATCGGGGGAATGCCGGTCAGGGTCGGGCAGTGTAATAATGTTTTTATCTTTCCGGGAATGGGCCTGGGAGTCATGGCCTCAGGTGCCAAGGAGGTGCTGCCCCAGTTTTTTACCGCCGCAGCACAGGCGGTGGCGGAGCAGGTACCAGCTGCGGATCTTAAGAAGGGCATCCTTCTGCCTTCGGTGGCCAAGTTGCGCGAGGTGAGTCTGGCCGTGGCCTCAGCCGTGGGTGAGGCGGCCATAGGTCGGGGTGTGGCTAAGCCCTGTGTGTACAGTACTTATCAGCATGATTACAAGCGGGAACGCCTGCTGCGCCTGATTGAGATGATGGGCTGGCAGCCCAGGTATCTGCCGATTGTGCCCCGATGAGCCTGGAGCAATATTTAGAGAACACATTTTTCCTTCCAGAATTTGATGGCGCCAGGATGCATGGGGATGACGACCCCCTTGGTGCCTGAGCGCGGGGCCATGTCTTTCAGGGCGGGATTCTGTTGCCCCAGGTAGCGCAACCCTTTTTTGCCGTAGATGGTGGCAAGCAGACGATAGACCACCTCGTCCGGCACTTCCGCGCCGGCCACCCAGAGGGTGGAGTCCTGGAAGGACCTGGTGTTGTGCTGTACCCCCCGATAGGTTCCGGCAGGCAGGGTGCGTGGGGTGAAGTAGGGATATTTCTTGTAGAAGCCGCTGGCTCTGGCTTCGGTATCGAGATTAAGAAGGTCGATCTTGCCGGTTTTTGCGGCCAAGGAGATGGCGCTGCTTGGGTAAGCGGTGAATAGCCAGAAGGCGTCGAGTTGTTTGTTGGCAAAGGCTATGGCGACCTCATTGTACCCGATATGGATGGGAATGATGGCGTCCCAGACCCCCAGATGTCTGAAAAAAAGTTCGCAGTTGGCAAAGGCTCCTGATCCTGGGCTGCCGACCCCCACTCGTTTTCCTTTGAGATCCTTAACGCTCTTTATTCCAGAGCCTTTGCGGACAACGAGCTGGGCTGGGGCGCCGTAGAGGGAGGCCACGGCCAGAACCTTGTCATAGGTGCTGCTGTCGTCTTGCAGCAGCCCGTTACGGCCAAGGTAGGCATGACCGGAGTAGACGAGGCCGAAATCGGCTTGACCGGCATGGACTTCGCGTAGGTTTTCCAGGGAGCCGGCGGATGGCTGGGCTGTGAGGTTCAAGGTCGAGATGGCCTTGATCTCTGGGTATGCTTCGATGGATTCTGCCACCTGCTGGAAGTTGCCTCCGGCGGGGCCGCCCCGAAATACCAGGGTTTTTTTAAGGGCTAGGGCAGGGGGGGCAGGGGAAAGAACCAGAAGCAGGCCTGCATAGATGATCAGCGCGAGGCGGATAGATTTTTTTGTCATAGGAATTCTCTGTTGAAGAGGGGAGCGGCTCGGTAACTCCGTTTCCGTTATCTTGGCAAAATACTACAGTTCTTTTTAAGTCGGTGCAATATTGTTGACCGGTATTCCGCCTTGTGGGTTGTCCTGCGTGGCGGCAAGGGAAGTATCCCGTTCGAAAGCAATGGGGAGAAATATGAGTATTTTTGAGATTGCCATGCTGGTCTGCTTCGGGGCGGCCTGGCCCTTTTCCCTATACCGGTCTTATCGGTCTCGGACCAATGCCGGCAAGAGCCTCTTTTTTCTGGCGGTGGTTTTTCTGGGGTATGTCTCCGGCATCCTACACAAGATATTTTTTAGTCCTGATCCGGTGATCGGTCTGTATATCCTGAACGGAATCATGGTGGCTGGAGATATTTTCCTGTACTTCCGGAACCGTAATCTTGACCGTATCGGTGAATAAACGGGAGAATCGGGTGGGGCTTCTGGTTTTATAACTCCAACTGGACGCCAACCTCGATAACCTGGTTTGAGGGGATGTCAAAAAATGCTGCGGCATCCATGGCGTTGCGTGCCAGAAAGAGAAAAAGATGTGAGCGCCAGCGCCACATCTCCGGGTGTTCCCCGATGGAGAGCTTTTCCCGGCCCAGGAAAAAGCTGGCCTCTTTCATTTCCAGATTCACCCCCTTGCTGCGGGACAGGGCGAAAATGGTGTCAATGTTGGGCTCTTCCATGAAGCCGTAGTGGGCAATAATGCGGTAGAGGCCAGCGCCTAATTTTTCGGCCTCGATCTTCTCGAAATTCGGAACTCGGGGAATTTCTTCGGTGCGGATATTGAGAAAAACCACCTCGGAGTGCAAAATTTTGTTGTGTTTGAGGTTGTGCATCAGCGCGGCGGGGACAATGTCATGGCCCCGGGTCAGGAACACGGCTTGGCCGTTAATCCGCTGCGGGGGATTGCTTGCCAGCATCTCCTTGAATTCTTCCAGTCTTGGGGTCAGACTCCGCATTTTGTTGCCAAGGATTTCTCGGCCCTGTTCCCAGGTCAGCATTATCAGGAAAAAGAAACCGCCAATGGCCAGGGCGAACCAGGCGCCATGGAAAATCTTGCTCATGTTCGCCCCGAAGAAGGGAAGGTCAATCACAAAGAAAAGGGCGGTGAGAAGCCCGGCTGTCAGTCGGTTCCAGCCCCAACGTTTGCTGGCAACCACAAAAAAGAGAGTAGTGGTGATCAGCATGGTGGCGCTCACCGCTACGCCATAGGCGGCGGCCAGCTTGCTTGATGATTGAAAGCCTAAAACAAGGCCGATGGTGCAGAGCATCAGGGCCCAGTTTACCGGGCCCACATAAATCTGGCCCATGTGGGAGGACGAGGTGTGGGTGATCCGCAGCCGGGGAAGGTATCCCAGTTGAATCGCCTGGCGGGTGAGGGAAAAGGAGCCGGTGATCACGGCCTGGGAGGCGATGATGGTTGCAAATGTCGCCAGGAGTACCATGGGGATCATGGCCCAGTCCGGGACTAGGGCATAAAAGGGGTGATATGCTTCTTCCGGCCTGACAAGCAGGAGGGCGCCCTGGCCAAAATAGTTCAAAACAAGGGCCGGAAAAGCGACCATGAACCAGACCAGCTGGATGGGACGCTTGCCGAAGTGCCCCATGTCGGCATAGATTGCCTCAGCCCCAGTAACTGCCAAGAAAACTGCGCCCAGCACGATGAAGCCGTGGATTCTGTTTTCGAGAAGAAAGGCGATGCCGTGCCAGGGAAAAACAGCGACCAGAACTCGCGGGCAGCTTACGATCTGGGCAATGCCGAGGGCGGCAAGCACGCAGAACCAGAGGAGCATGATCGGTCCGAACAGACGGCCAACCTTTGCAGTGCCCCGCTTTTGCAGAAGAAACAGTCCGGCCAGGATGATAATGGTCGCCGGGATAATATAGGACTCAAGCAGGGGGGTGATGTTGTTCACCCCTTCTACGGCGCTCAACACCGAGATGGCCGGGGTGATCATGCCGTCACCATACATCAGGCAGGCGGCAAAGAGGCCGATCCCCACCAGGGCCCATTGTGGGGTGCGCGGTTTGACGTTTTTGGGTTTAATCAGGGCGGTCAGGGCGAGAACCCCGCCCTCGCCCTCGTTATCCGCCCGGAGGATGAAGCCGAGGTATTTGACGCTGACAATGAGCAGCAGGGCCCAGAAGATGAGGGATAATACGCCAAGCACATTGGCGGCAGAGGCCGCGATGCCATACTGGCCGTGAAAACACTCCCGCATGGCGTAGAGAGGGCTGGTGCCGATGTCGCCAAACACAACGCCCAGAGCTGCCAGTGACAGGGCCGTCAGTTTTTTTCCGTGTATTTCCTTGGAGGGGATATTCATACCGTATTTTTCCTTTGTTTATCAATAACCGGCACTATTGGCGATTGTCTGTAAAAGAGCAACAAAAAAACTCTGTTTTGTGCCCTTCTTGGCTTTGCGCTTTGCCTCGGCGATGTTCAATGCTATGCTGTTGACATAGTGTTTTTATTTTTACGCAGAGCGCACGGTTTGAGCGGGAATTGTCGCTCGTTTTCCGATTTGGGAAAACCGGAACGGAATATAGGAGTCACAGTTCATGCCCGATGGATACACGGCCATTTTTTCGCTCTTTGCCCTTGTGGCAATAGTCACCTTTTTTCTGGTAAGGGTGAGTAGATCCATGGATCTGCGTGATGAAGATGGAAATAACGCCAAGCTGGGACTTTTGGGACGATTTCATCGCCAGGATGATTTTTTTGTGGTCGATGCAACCGGAAAGACCATTCTTATGCAGGCGGTTGCTCAAGGTTTTGAGGAAGGGGTTGATCATGTTCTGGTCAAGGCCAGTATGGAGGCCGTCAATTCTGCCACGGATGACGGCACAACCGCGCTCCACTGCGCCATCGCCCCAGGCAATCCCGCCATTGTTTCCAGGCTGTTGGATTTTGGCGCTCAGCCCAATGTGGCCGATCATGACGGTAGGACGCCGCTCTGGCTTGCAGCTCACAAGGAGGATGCCCGGATTGCGGCTCTTCTTCTTGGTTACAAGGCGGATCCGAATTGTCGGGTGGGGAAAAACAGGCTGACACCGCTCATGGTGGCGGCCAAAAATGGTCGGATTGAGGTGGTCAATCTGCTCCTTGACCGGGGTGCTGATCCTTTGCTTGCTGCCGAAGATGGTAGAACCGCAGCCCAATTTGCCAGGGAAAATTTTAAGGTGAATATGGTTGACCACGTCGCGCACAACCAGAAACTTGCGAGAATGGTGTTGCGACTTGAGGCCGGGCTAAAACCCAGGGCCTGACAGTCATCCTGTTGAGCCAGGGGCGACACGGTTAGTAGGTTGACTGTCGCCTTGCTTTTTGTGAAGCTTATCTCTCTGGTATTTTTGTTGGAACAACAACCGTACTCTTTTTTCGTACGGTTGTTATTTGGTGAAACGGTCGGGATATATATGACTTGACAAAGATTAAGCTTTTTCTTACTTAGGATGTCAATTTTTTAATTATATTCTTAATTTCTGTTTGTCGACATCGGCAGGGGGGCTTCGGTGGGTAATGCGCTGAAGATCACGGTCCATGGTCCGGAAGGTGGTGAGGATGAAAGAAAAAAAGAATCGTAAATATTGGCAGATTGCCCTTGCTCCTCTTGTACCTCTTGTTGTGATTGGCGGGTATTTTTTGCCGTATCTCGGCTATGTCGCGATCTCTATGCTGCTCCTTATGCTGACACTTGCGCTGTTCCGCGGTCGTTATTATTGCGGTTGGTTCTGTGCCATGGGCTCCTTCCATGAGCGGGTTCTTTCCTTGGTCAGCCGTCAAAAGAAGATGCTGCCGGTTTTTAAAGCACAATGGTTCCGGTGGATTGTCTTTGTGCTTATGATGGGTCTGCTGACCCTGCGGCTGGTGCTCTCCGGTGGAGATCCGGAAAAGATCGGGGCGACATTTGTCATGATGTGGAGCATCGCCACCGGGCTGGCTATTGGGATGGGGCTTGTCTGGAAACCGCGCTCCTGGTGCAGCATCTGCCCCATGGGCCTGTTTCAAGGGCTTCTCGGGCCACGGGTCTACCGGCTTAAGGTCGGAGAGGGGTGCCGCGAGTGCGGTCTGTGCGAGAAAGTCTGCCCCATTGAGACCAATCCTGGCAGTATGCGGAGCATTGGAATTGTTAAAAGTGCCGATTGCATGCGTTGCGGTAACTGCGTGGTGAATTGCCCGGCCAAGGCGCTCTCGTTTGTGGAGCAGCCTGCGGCGTGCGGTGCGGTGTCTTCCGGAGAAAATGGGGTTGGTGAGTCACTGTCCAGGTATTGATTATCAGGGGGGCGAAAGAAGCCGTATCTCCATGGTGTGTTCCAGAAAAAACCCGAATCGCCATCAAGCGATTCGGGTTTTTTTTAGGTTATGGAATCCGGGGACTGGGGCTCATCCTTGCAACAGGCTCAAGACGTTTTGTTTGTTCATGTTTTTGGACTGGGCCAGGGCAAAGGACTTTGCCTCGGTCAACACCTTCATGGAGGTGAAGTTGATAGCCTCTTCCGCTAGGTCGACATCGCCTATGGTTGAGGCGGCGGACAGCAGGTTGGTACCAGTAGTGGCCAAGTTATTGATGGTGGAGGCAAGTTGGTTCTGGCTTGAGCCGATGTCGGCCCGCGAGGTGTCGATCTGCCCCTGAGCAGCATCGGCAATCTTGATAGCGTCCTGGGCGCTTTCCTGGCTCAGGACATTGACCTCGGAGAGTTTGCCCAAGGTTGGGCTGCCGAGTTTGTCCGTTGTTGCCGCAGCGATGGACAGCTTGATGGTTTCGCCGCTCTTCGTGCCCACTTGCACCTCTTTGCCGGTGAAAGTGCCGGAGAGTAGCTGTTGCCCGTTGTAGGTGGTGTTCTGGGCGATTTTGTTGAGCTGGGCCAGAGATTTGTTGATGTCTCCCTGGAGAGCCTGGCGGGTTTCCGTGGTCTGGCTGGCGTTTGCTGCCTGTAGTGCTTTCTCGCGGATGGATTGCACCAGAGTCGTTGATTGGCCCAGAGCGCTGTCCGCCACCTGGGCCATGGAAATGGCATCGTTGGCATTGCGCAACGCCTGGCCCGTTCCCCGTGCCTGACTGAGCAGGCTGTCGGCGATGGACATTCCGGCGGCATCGTCAGCAGCCTTGTTAATGCGTCGCCCGGAAGCGATTTTTTCCAGGGATGAAGCGAGGTTTTTCTGGCTGCGCCCCAATTGGCTTACGGCTAAAGAACTGCTGTTGCTGTTGATCGTGATAGCCATGGCATACCTCCTTGTATGTATACATATATACTATGCGGATGTGCCGCTGGAAGTCAAGAGGGAAACTGGAAGTAAATTCGTGAACTTGGGCAGATGCACCTTTTTCCTGTTGCCAGTTGCCCGCAGAGCCCGATGCCAGGCAAAAGAAAACGGGTTCATTCCACCACGGTATCCGAAGACTGATCTGTCTCGGATTCTGCCGGGATTTCTTTTTTTTCCAGCAAGTTTTGTTTCTTTTCTTCCTTCTTTTTTTTCTTTGCCAGCTCCCGCTGCCGTTTTTCGTATTGATAGTTCGGTTTTGCCATGGTGCCACCATTTTAGGTAGAGGGTTAATCTGTACTGATTATTCAAGGATTTATCGCCCGGAGAAATACCCGCAAGGGAGCCGGGTAGCCTTCCACGGTCAGAGACGGGTTGTGTGGGTCGAGGAAATCTTCGTAGGATTCAAAGGTCATCCATGCTGTTTTTCGCTGTTCCTCGCTGCTCATGGGGTGGCTGCAAAAGATCTCCACCTCGGCAAAGCCGGTGCGGATGAGCCAGTTTCGCAGGCAACTGGCCGTGGGCACGAAATAGGTGCCCGGCACTTTAGCATAGCGCGCCTCCGGGAAAAGGGCCATCGGCCCCTCGCCTGGAATGGCCTGCGATTCTATAATCAAAACCCCGCCGGGCTGCATGGCTGCCCGGATTTCCCGCAGCATCTCCACAGGTGAGATGCGGTGGTAGATGATGCCCATGAGAAATACCACATCAAAACAGGACGGGAAGAGGGGGATATCCTCCACCCCCATCAACTCGATGAACAGCTCGTCGGCTCCAGCCATCCGACGGAGGGTTTTGAAACAGTAGTAATGCTGGAGAAAGGGCTCCAGCCCGATAACGCAGCGCGGCTTATGCTGCAGCATGCGAAACATGTAGTAACCGTTGTTGCAACCGAGGTCGGCCACGACTTTACCGGCGAGGTCAGGAAGGGCGGGCAGCAAGCGGTTCCACTTGCGCCAGCTTTGCCATTCCGCATCGACTTCAACCCCGAACACCTTGTACGGTCCCTTGCGCCAGGGCATGAAACTCCGCATGGACTCATGCACCAGATACCGGTCCGCCTCGCTCAGCTCATCGGCTAAGCCGATGGTCACCGCATCCTTGCTGAAATCGGTGAACTGTGCCTGTAGATGGCGCAAGGCCTCATAGGGCTCGCGAAAGCGCAGAAAGCCTTTCTTTGGCTGGGCCAGCCGGGTAGCCGTGTCTGTCCGTCGGGTGCTGATGGCATCTTTGTTGGCGGTTTTCAGCAGGTCAAGATAATCGCGCATGGCCGGGTTTGAGGCAACAACTATTTGCCGGACGGCACTTGGATTTTCTTGTCTGCTTTCAGCTCGTTGTTCTCGCGGAAGAGCAGGAAGGTCTTGCCGATGATCTGGGCGATCCGGCTTTTGGACTTTTGGGCCAGCAGCTCGGCTGCCTCAACCCTGGCGTAGGGACAGCCGTCCTGGAGCTTGACCTTGACCAGTTCGTGCGCGGTCAACACTTCTTCCAGTGCGGCGGAGAGATTGTCGGTAACGCCCTCCTTGCCGATCATGACCAGAGGAGAAAGATGGTGTCCCAAGCCGCGCAGGTGGCGGGCCTCTTTGCCTGTAAGATACAATTTTTTGCTCATGTCTTTTCCTAAGCCGTTGTAGTTTATGATAATATCGTCGTCCTGGTATCAGGGACGGCCCCTAAAAGAGGTTGGAGATAATCTTGGAGCCGCCGATCCACATGCCGATCATGGCGCCAATACTCGGCAATATAAAGGCCAGAAAGAGCCGCAATAGACGGTTGTGCCACCAGCCACGGACAGTGCCCATGTCCTGCAGGACGGTTTCAAATTCAATAACCAGCGGGGGCTGGACCATGACCTGAATAAAGGCCGTGACATGTCCTACGCCGAGCACGGGCAACAGGGTGGTGATGGGCGCTCCGACAAAGGCGCCGAGGATGGTGAGCGGATGGGCTAACGCCAAAACTGCCCCCAGGGCGGCGGGAAGGCCGGTGGCCAAAATCCAGAACAGCAGATTGTCGCCGGCCACTGCCGCGCCTTTGGTGAAGGCGATCCCGATCATGGCTAGCACGATGATGGCGGGGATGGCCCAGCCAACCACCTTCCAGACCGGGGAAACGGGCGGAATTATGTTGATGGCTTCCATCTGGTCGCTGCGATCCTCGCCCAAGGCTTTCTTGATCCCTGCCACATGTCCGGCCCCTACAACGGCCACTAGCCTTTTGCCTTCGGTGGCCTTGATTTTTTCCGCCAGAAAGGTGTCCCGTTCGTCAATGAGCACCCGCTTGAGTTCAGGCATGGCCTGACCCAGTTCAGTCAGCAGCTCGGAAAGAACATCGGTTTCTTTCAGCTCCCGCAGCTTGTCCTCGGTGATTTCGGTTTCTTCGAACATGCTGGTGAGAATGCTGGCCAGCAGATAGTTCTTGCGCCAGAACGAGGTGGATTGCCAGGCCCGGCGCAGAGTGACCCGCACATCCCGGTCGCAAAGCGCCACGGCGATCCCGTATTTTTCCGCCTCCTGCACGGCCTCCAGCAGTTCGGTTCCGGGCTTGACCCCCATCTGGTCCCCTAGCCTTTTCTGGTAAGAGGCCAGGACCATGTTGATCAGCAGGGTGGAGAGCTGCTTCTTGCGGATGATCTCCCGCAGGTCAAGAAGCTCCCAGGTTTTGCGCTTGGCCAGGGCCTCGTAGCGTTTTTCGTCAAGCTCCACGCAAACGCAGTCCGGCCTTTCGCCGGCAATGACCTGGCGAACCAGCTCCACGGATTCCCGCGAGATATGGGCCGTGCCGATGAGGAATATTTCCCGGTCGCCTAACTTAAGGCAATGGACGTCCGGAGGATAATTGGGGGCGGAATCCGCCGTGGGTTCAGTCATGTTTTCTAGTCACATTAGAAGCGGTATTGCAGCCCTGCGGAGACAAGATGGGCGGCTGAGTTGTTAAAGGTGCCGTTGATGCTATTGGTATTGGTCGGCACCGTGCGGCTTTCTTTGTCGTCAAAGAGATAGGCCGCACCAATGGTGAGGTTGTCAGTCGCCTGGTAGCGCAGGCCGCAGGAGTAAATTTTGGCATCGGAGTCTGGCAGCTCAAAGCCCAGAGTTTGATCCGGAATCGGGTTTTTGTCGATAGCGAATCCTGCCATGATGGTCCATTGGGTGTTGAGTCTGTGGGTCAGGCCGAGTCGGTACGCTTCGGAGTTGACCCAGTTTTTGGACTTGGGGTTGTCGAAAGCGGCGAGGAGTACGGGGTGGGTAATGGTCGTTGCGTAGTTGAAATCGAGCCTGTCATAGGCATTCCAAAAGGTTTTATCGTAGGCGAATTCGGCGGTGGTTCTGCCGTTGTTGCAGGTGTAAGAGGTTGCCAGGGTTAAGACGGCTGGAGCTGGCACCGAGACCGAAGCACCAGTGTTTATTGTGGTTGCAGGTAGACCTAAGGCCCCGATAGCATTGCTGGAAAGGCGTGCGTCTCCTTCTATGTTCAGGTCAACCTTGGAGCGATAGGTGGCGGCGAAGGCAAGATCTTTGATGGGTTTATAGGATAATGCTAGATTATAGCCGTATTCGGTGGTGTCACCTTCTAAATCACGACTGATTGTCGCTGTGACTGGGCCGGACACCTGTACGGTTCCATTACTTTTCACCACCCCCTCTGTGTAGATCGCCCGGACCCCACCGCCGATGGAGAGTTTGTCGTTTATCTTATAAGAAGCAGTGGGGTTGAACTCGTATGTTTTTAGGGTGAATTCTTCTGCCGAAGTCCTGGGGAATGAGCTGTCCCAACGCTTTGAAAGGCCGTACGGATAGACCACGGAAAGACCAAAGCGGAAGTTGTTGTATTCAGGGGAGACGACATGCAAGTTGGGCATGGCGAAATCCTCGTTTCGGGATCCGCTGTTGCGCGAGGCGATGGTATTGTCCGTATATTCTATGCTGGCCAGATGAATCCAGGTGAGGCTCGCTTCGGTCTGCCATTTATTTTCAAACCAGCTCATGTTGGCCGGGTTGAAATAGCTGGCATCCGCAGCCGGGGTATTGGCGACATACGCTCCGCCCAGAGCGGTGGAATTGAGGGATTGCTCAGGTATCCGATAGCCCGAAGCAAAGGCGGGGCCAGCGGCCAGGATTCCGGCCAGGGCGACAACAGCGATTTTCTTTTTCATATCCTCTCTCCTTTTTTCGTGTTGATCAGGTTAGGGGGCTGTTGGTGTAGAGATAGCGTTTTATTTTATGGGTCGCGGTCTTGGTGAATGGTTCGCGGTGTTCGCTCACCTGGGTAATCTGCGCATACTGGGGCAGCTGCTGGTTCACCTGCTTTTTGATCTCTGCGAGAATCTCGGCGATATGGCCCAGTTGCCGGGCTTGGTCCTTGCCTCGGGTGTCCGCATCGATCAGTTCGTAATCAAGATAGATTAAAGCTTCCAGGCGATTGTTGCATTCGCGGACCAACGATTCCACCACATGCTGAAAGGCGTTGATTTTCTCTTCAATGGTTTCGGGGTAGATGTTCTCGCCGTGGGAGAGGACAATTACGCTCTTTGATCGGCCCTTGATAACAAGATTGCCCTGCGGGTCCAGAAAGCCGAGATCTCCGGTGGTCAGCCAACCGTCGGGGTCGAGGACTTCTGCGGTCGCCTCGGGGTTGCCGCGGTACCCCTGCATCACATTGGGGCCCCGGACCAGGATTTCGCCCAAGTCCGTTTCAGTGTTCTGCTTGTTGATCCGGACCTCCACATCGCGCACTGGTTTGCCTGCCGAGCCCAGGGTGATACTCGGGTCGCTGTAGGGCCCTGCGCTGACCAGGGGCGAAGCTTCAGTCAGGCCATAGCCTACCAGATAAGGGAATCCTGCCTCGGCCAGGAATCGCTCCACCTCGATGTTGAGGGCGGCTCCGCCGATGGCGAGCAGTTTCAACTTGCCCCCGAAAAACAGCTGTAATTTCCGGCCGATTTTTTGCATGATTTTTCGGCGGACCAGGGGCAGCTTCATGGCCGTTCGCATGAGAACATTGGCGTTGATGGCCGGGAGCACTTTCTTTTTGTAAATCTTTTCCATGACCATGGGCACTAGACACATGATGGTGGGCTGTTCCTGCTTGCAGATTCGTTCAAGGACCGTCGGAGTCGGGGTCTTGCCCGCATAAACGATGCGGGAGCCCGTGGCCAGCGGCACCAGAAAGCTGGTGGTGAACTCATAGGCGTGGGACATGGGCAGGACCGAAAGAAAGGTCCAGCCCTGCACCGGCTCATCGGGAAAAATGGCCAGGGTGGCGCGGACATTGCTGATGAAATTTTTATGGCTCAGCATCACCGCCTTGGCGTGGCCCGAGGTGCCGGAGGTATAGATGATCGAGGCTGTGTCATCCGGGTCAGCCAGGTCGGCGGCCAGATTTTTTTTCTTTTCCGGCAGATCTCTGGCGGTGATGAGAAATTTGCTGAAAGGGATGGTGGTCACAAGACTGTTCTGGTCGGCGGCGTCATCCAGGGTGATTACGGTCTTGAGTCTGTTGTCGGCAAGCTCATAGAGCTTTTCCATCTGGCGTTGGGTGGTGAAAAGGATTTTTGCCCCAGTCTCGTCCAGAATGTGCTTGATGTCGGCCTCCGGAAAATCGGGAAGGATCGGGACGGCGATCGCCCCCAGGCGGATGATGCCGAAATAGGCCATGCCCCATTGGGGAGAGTTATCGGCGAGAATCGCCACTCGGTCGCCTTTTTTGATGCCGTGCTCCTTGAGCAGAGCAGCGACCTCTAGGGATTTTTTGTGGAACTCCCCATAGCGCATGGGCGGCTGAAAGGCGAAGCCCACGGCGGGCCGCTCTCCGAAGGATTGAGAGCTTTCCTCCAAGAGCAGGTTCAAGGTTGTGATGATGGCGGAGATCATGATCGCATGGCGGTTAATTTTTCCAGCGCCTGGTATAGGCGCTCCATTTCCACGGGTTTAGTTAGGTATTCGTCCATGCCGGCTTCAAGGCATTTTTCTCGGTCGCCTTTCATGGCGTTGGCGGTGAGGGCGATAATGGGCAGGTCAAGCCTCAGGGTCTGGCGGATGGCCCTGGTCGCGCCGAGCCCGTCCATCACAGGCATCATGACATCCATCAGTACTGCGTCATAGCTTTTGCTTTGCAGGGCGACAATCGCCTCCTGACCGTTGCCCGCTATATCAACCAGAATGCCAACTCTTGTCAAGAGTTGACTTGCCACCATCTGGTTTGTCAGGTTGTCCTCCACCACAAGCACCTGTTTGCCGATCAGGGTCTTGAACTGGTTTATGTCGTTTTTCTCCGGAGGAGAAAGAGGGCTGAGTGATGTGGTTGCTGTTCCCAGGCAGGCAGCAATTGCTTCGTACAGGTGCGATTGCTTGATCGGTTTGTTCAGGAGGATGACCCCAGGGCAACCCTTGATGCCGTCAAGGTCTGTTTCCGTGTCGAGGTGAGTGAGGATGATGACCGGAGTCACAAGGCCGTCCGGCTGATTGGCAGCGCGTTCTGCCAAAAAAATGGGCAGGTCGAGCCCAACTATGGATCTGTCGAGAACAAGGAGCGCATGATCCTGGGTCAGCCGGGCATTGGGCAGGGGCGAGCCGTTTGCCTTCAAAGGAGAAAAGGATTCGGCCTTGCAACCGAAGTCGGTGAGCATCTCAAGCAAGGTTTCTCGCAGGCCCGGATGGTCTGTCGCCACTAGAACCCTGGCGCCGGAAACAGAGGCAGGAAAAATTAGGGGCTGTTGGGTCTCCAAAGGTTGCAGCTGGACGCGGATGGTGAAGTGGAAGGTGCTGCCTTTGTCCGGTTCGCTATCGGCGCTGATTTCTCCGCCCATCAGGGTGACCAGCTGCCTGCTGATGGCAAGACCAAGGCCGGTTCCCCCGTAAAGCCTGGAGGTTGAACTGTCTGCCTGGGTGTATTCGTTGAAGAGCTGCTTGATCTGGTCATGGTTGATCCCGCTGCCGGTATCTCGTACGGAACAATGCAGTATTGCCTGGTCAGGGGTTTGTTTTTCACAGTGCGCCGTGATGGTGACCTCGCCTTTTTCCGTAAACTTGATGGCGTTGTTGACAAGGTTGATCAGGATCTGCCGCAGGCGGAGGGGGTCTCCCATTATGGTGCAGGGCGGATTGCCACGCACGTTGATCAACAATTCAAGGCCTTTTTCAGCGGCCTGCTTGCCGAACAGGTCAGCAAGGCTCTCCACGGTTTCCCGCAGGTTGAAATTGGTGCACTCGATATCAAGGCGACCGGCTTCGATCTTTGAGAAATCGAGGATGTCGTTGATCAGGGCAATCAGCGCCTTGCCGGAGTCCTGGATGATGGCGAGGTACTGTCGCATCTTTGCTGTTTTTGCAATTTTTGCCGCCATGTTCGTCATGCCGAGAATGGCGTTCATCGGGGTACGGATCTCATGGCTCATGGAGGCCAAAAACTGGGACTTTGCCTTGCTGGCGGCATCTGCCCGTGCTTCTGCTTTTTGCCG
Organism: Desulfurivibrionaceae bacterium; assembly: GCA_041671085.1. GTDB lineage: Bacteria > Desulfobacterota > Desulfobulbia > Desulfobulbales > Desulfurivibrionaceae > Thiovibrio. The sequence goes on from JBAZCG010000022.1 coordinate 17,134, forward strand.
GTTCTTGGCTTCCATGGCAAGATTGTCATTGACCCGGCACAGGTCTGCTGTTCGCTCTTCAACCAAGGCCTCCAGGGAGTTTTTAAACTGTTCCAGATCGTGGAAGGATTTTTCCAGCTCGCCGTGGGCTTCTTCGAGTTGTCGGGCATAGACGATCTGCATCTGCTCCTTTTCCTGTTTTATAAGTTGGAAACGATCGGCAAGTCCCATGGACAACAGGATAACTTCCCAGGCCGAGCCGAGCTGGATGCCCCAATGGGTAATGAAGGTGTGGGGCAAAACGCCAAATGTTTTCAGGGCATATACCGTTACCCCCAGCATGGAGACAGACCAAGCCAGAAAATAATAACGGGCCGGTCGGTAGCCTTTGATCATGCAGATAAAACCTGCAAGAATTAGCGCAACTACGGTAAGGCTCATCAGCGTTGCCAGGCGGATGCTCAGATTGTAGCCGACAAAAAAGGTCAGAATGCAGCCAATTACAGAAAGGAAGATACCTGCCCGGAGAATGCCATCAAGTCGGGGAACGTTTTTTGCTGTGTTGAGAATGTTCCGTGTGAATTGGGTGGCAAAAATGTAGGCGAGGAAGATGAAAAAGGGCGTGCAGTTGTTGGCCCACCATATTTGGTTTGGCCAGAAATACTGGAAAGCCATGCCATTAACGCTCAACTGGAACAGCATGTAGGTGAAGACAAAAAGGACGTAGTAGAGATAGGTGCTATCCTTGAGCCCAAGATAGATGAAGAAATTGTAGAGCATCATGACCAGCAGAATGCCGTAATAGATGCCCAACAGAGTCTGTTCTAGGCTGATTTCTCCGGCCAGGCAGGCAGGGGAATGCAGGGTGAGCGGCAGGTTTAGCGAACTTGTCGTCTCACAGCGGAGGTACAGGGTTTTCTGCTCGTTGGACGCAAGTCTGATCGGGAAAATGTTGTTTTTGTGTTGGATAGTTCTTTGTTTGAAAGAGAGGCTGTCGCCAGCTTTGAGAACGGTGAAGGCTCCTGTGTCTGTGGGAGTATACAAATCAATTTGATCAAGAAGTGGATATTTTACTTCGAGAAAATATTCCACGGAAAGGGGCAGGCTGTTCTTGATGGTAAAACGAGCCCAGACAGCCGAAGTGGTAAAGCCGAAGCTGGGGGTGTCGGCGGTGGAGGGGACAAAACGGGCCTCGGTTTGTCCTGAAACGATATCGGTGATTGTGAGCTTTTTGGTCGGATCCTCAAGGAGTTCGAGATGTCTTGCCAGGGAATATGAACCTTGCTCCGGAGCAAGAACAATCGGCAAAGGCATGGCCCGGACAGCTGTCGGGGCGGCCAGGATGCAAAAAAACGCGAAGCCTCGAAGGCAGAGTTTCATCATTGTTCTGATGAGCATAAATGCATCCAGCGTATTATTATAATAGGTCTTGCGTTTCCGTGAACCAAGAGGGAGAATAAAAAATATATTTTAGTATAAACATGAATAACAAAGCAAAAACAATATCTTTATCGAGTTTTATCAGCTGGTTAATGGGGACGGTGTTTAATGGGTTGGGTGAGGAATATCGGCCACGTCTTATCCCGAGGGTGTAAAGCATAACGCAGGAGGTTAGACGATGAAAGAAAAGATCGCAGTCATTGTTGTGGTGGCGGTATTGTTGGTCCCGCTGTCTCAGGCCAAGGTTCTTGCCAATGATGAGGGTGGAGAGACGGCCTACCGTTTTGATCCGGCAACTCAGACCAGCCGTGCCTTGGAGTATAAAAATACCTGGGAGGGGTATAAGCTGTACAAAAGTAATTGTAAAAGTTGTCATTTCAGGGGTAACGAACGGGGTGCCCGGTACATGAATGAGGACGCACGGACCATGATGGGCTGGAACACCCTATTTTACAAGAAAAACGTGCGTTGCGCTAAGGATGGCTCCTGGGCCAAGCTTTCCCCCCAAGATTTGCTGTATGTAAACGATTACCTCTACAGTAAGGCCTATGACACCTGGGATCCCAGATCTAATAAAAGCTGTGGCTGATAAGCCCTGGCTGCTCCCGGTCTGGGGGCGATAATAATCAGATTCTGGTGAAATTCCAGCTCAGCGGTTGGCCGTCTTTATATGGAAGATGGCCATGGAAGATCCTGGGGTCGGAGTCAAAAACCAGAGGCAGAAAATAGCGGTCTCCTTCCCACATCGGCAGGAGATGCAGCTGAGCAATGGGGTGCCAGGCGAGCACCCCTTCTTCATTTTCGAGAAAAGGTATGCCGTGAAAGCGGTCGATCCGGAAGATAAAGCCCAGCCAGCCTTCCCCCTGCGGACCGAAGCCGGTCCAGTTGATGGTTCCGCGCAGCAGTATCTCCGCGCAGTCGATTCCGGCTTCCTCTTTGATTTCCCTGGTGAGGCAGCTCAGAACATCTTCGTTTGGCCGCATTTTGCCGCCAAGCCCGTTGTATTTACCCAGGTGGGCGTCAGTCGGCCGGGCATTGCGGTGGACGAGAAGGGTCTGGGTTCGGTCTGGGGAAAGGATATAGCCAAGGGTTCCGATGATGGGGGTGTAGGGCATGTCCGTCCTGCTGCCGGGAATAGCGAAAAGGTTGAAAAGATATTTGTCTCTTCCAAAATCAGGTATGATTTTATACCATGATCTCATGTTGTCCACAGCTCTTGCCTTAAACCGTTGTTGAAAAACAATTTGGGCATTTCGCATGAGCAAAACGGCAGCAGCGCCAGCGGTGTAAGAAGCCGCACGGGACTGTCCAGAATTGTACAAGTTATTTTTTAAACGGCTCTAAAATATTGGAGTGAAAATGGCAATCCTTATTGTTGATGATCTTCCTGTGAACCTGATGCTTCTCGAGGAAATGCTCCAGCAGGAAGGATATGCGAATCTGTATTGTGTTAGAAGTGGTCAGGAAGCCCTCGAGATGTTGGCTGCGCCCACGGAGGCCGAGGCGGAGGAGAAAAGGATTGATCTTGTCCTCATGGATGTCATGATGCCTGGTATGGACGGCATTGAGGCCTGCCAGCGGATAAAGGCGCAGGAGGGGTTGCGGGATATTCCGGTGATTATGGTCACGGTCCGTGATGATGATGAGGCGCTTGCTCAGGCGTTTGCCATGGGCGCGACAGACTATATAATCAAACCGGTCAAGGAGATCGAGCTGCTAGCCAGGGTTCGCGCTGCCCTAAAACTGAAGCATGAAACCGATCGACGCAAGGCGCGGGAGCAGGAGCTGGTCGAGCTTACCCATAAATTGGATGCGATGAACCGTCGCTTGATGCACATGGTGCCGAGAGACAGCCTGACCGAGGTGGGCAACCGTCGTTATTTTGATGAAATTTTGGGAAGGGAATGGAATCGGGCTCGGCGGGAGGCGGTTCCTCTTTCCCTTCTCATGGTTTATCTGGACGACTTTGAAAAATTTACTGAAACCCATGGCCGGGACAAGGGCGATGAATGTCTACGACAGGTCGCGGAGGCCCTGCGCCGCGTACTGAAACGGGCTGGGGATACCGTAGTCCGGTATGGCGATGAGGAATTTGCCGCTATCCTGCCCAACACCTCTAATGAGGGCGCTCTGGCGGTGGCCCATGAATTTCTGGAGCAGATGGCTGCCTTGGCTGTCAGGTATGCCGACGTGCGAACCGGGGAGATCCTGACGGCGAGCATCGGCCTGGCAACAGCCGAACCCTGTCGTGGCTCGAAGATGCAGAGTCTGATAATTGCCGCAGACGGAGCGCGCTATCTGGCCAAGGGGGAAGGGGGCAACCGGATCAAGGTCGCCCTTGATTGCCAGTAAATCTAAACATTGGTGCGAGGAGGATGATGATGAAACAATGTAGCCTGAATGATTTCATGGAAGAACTTAAGCCCTGGCTCGACACGAATCATATCCGAAGCGTCGAGTGGAGGGGCGGTGCCCGGTTGACCCTCTATTTTTTAGATGGGATGAAAAATGTCTATCAGGTTGATGATTGTAATGAGGAACAGATTCGGGCAGTTGTCAACGCTCTGAAAAAACAGGGGATAGCGGTAACGGAATAATTTTAGGGATATGATAGGGGAAGCGTCGGGTGAGCTTTTTGTGATCTGTGATCTGGTGGAGGGCTATGGCTGAGGAAATGGTGGCAGAGACGCAGAAGCAGTTTCTCATTCTTAAGAACGCGGTTGAAAATACCAACGAGGCTTTTGTCACCATCGACGAAAACTCCACGGTGCTTTTTTTTAACAAGGCGGCGGAGAGGATGTTTGGATATGACCGGGCGGAGGTTCTCGGCCATAATCTGATGAAAATACTGACTCCCATGTGCCGGGCCGGACATGAGTTGGCGGTGGCACGCTACGTCCGAACCGGCGAGGCAACCTTGATAGGGCATGAGACGGAATTGGTGGTGGCCCGAAAAAACGGGGAGACCTTCCCTGCCTCCATCTCTTTTTCCGTGGCAGCCATTGAGGGACAGCTCTATTTTACCGGTCTGGTCAGGGATCTCTCCGACACCAGGAGCCTGGAGGACCGTTTGGTCCAGACCGAGCGGTTGGCCGCGCTGGGGCAGACCGTGGCTGAGATCAACCATGAAATAAAAAATCCATTGATCATGATTGGCGGGTTTGCCCGGCAGCTTCTGAAAAAAGCAACGGAGGAGAAAGACAGGGCCAAGTTGACTATTATTGTTGATGAGGTCACACGCCTGGAGCATCTGCTTGCGGGCCTCAAAGAGCTGTACAAGCCCCCGCAGCTTAATCTTGTGGGTATCTCCCTGAATGAACTGCTTGTGGAGGTTGTTGATCTGGCGCACTCCTATTCCGGCGGCAAGGGGATTGACATCGGTTTTGCGCCTACCACCGATGTGGTGGTCGAGGTGGATCGGGAGAAGATAAAGCAGGTGTTGTTGAATCTGGTGAAGAATGGGATTGAAGCGACCCCGCCTGGGGGGAAGGTCGTGGTCAGCACCAGGGTGCAGGAGAAACTGGTGGAGGTAGACGTGACGGACACCGGGGAAGGGATTCCCGAGGAGATTAAAAAAAGAATCTTCCTGCCTTTCTTTACCACAAAAGAGCAGGGAACCGGCTTAGGCCTCTGCATCTCCAAAAGGATTATCGAGGATCACCCCGGCTGCTCGTTTCAGTTGGACAGCGAGGAAGGCAAGGGCACTGTCGCCACCATCGGTTTTCGTCGCAGCAAGAGGTAAAAAGTATTCTCAGAGAGGTAGACCTTTGAGAAGCAGTTCCCGTTCGCGCTGGCTGATATATCGGGTCATCGCATCCTCTTCTTTCCTTTTGCTCCGGAAGGCCACCCCGTAACAGACAATACCCATCTGCCGGTCATGGAAGGTTCGGACAATTTCTCCCTGGGATATATTTTTTTGCTGCCAGCCAGCAAGAATATCCCCTTCTTCCCTGGCTGGGATCGACAGAGCTATGTCTTGGATGGCGGTTCGTGGCAACTCCACCGGTTTTTTGGAAAAAAAGAGCATGCCCAAAGCGCTGACATTTTTTACCGTCAGGCCGGTGTGCAGGTTGTTGTTGCTCCGGAAGGAAACATGGCAGCCGCGTGGCACCTCAACCCGGTAGCTGGCCCGACGTTGCAGGCGGAAAATTTCCAATGGCGGGGAAGATTGCAAGGTGTCGGTGGATTCGGCCAAAACCCGCACGTCAAAATGGTTGGTAAGTCGCGTTTCGTCTTTGAATATAATCCGGATTTTTTTGCAGGGGTGCCAGTCCTTCGGCTTATCGATGAGCAGGCCTTGGTCGTTGGCGCCGATCAGGATTGCGGGGCCGGACTGGTGGCCTTTGTTGGCGAGAAAAATCGGAAGGTGTTCGGTCACGAGGCGTGTGACGGCCCGGAGGATAAGTTCGCTTGAGGCGGAGCTCTCATAGTCAGCGCCAATGTCCTGCCAGGTAGGAACGGAGAGGGATTTTTCCATGGGGTATGCAGTAATCCTTTGAGCGTATTGATGTTCAAAAGAAATTACGCGGAATGCTTTAGGCAGGCAATAAGGGGTGCTCTGTATTTTTTCTGAAAAAGCGGGATTTAGGCCGCGATGCCGAGGCGATTGCGACCGGCTTTTTTGGCTTTGAGCATGGCGGTGTCGGCCTGTTCGATGAAGTCGGGCAGACCCGGCTGGGTGGCGTTGGTCTCGGGGGAGTAGCAGACCACGCCGAAGGTAAGGTGGCCGTGACCCGGATTTGGTGCTGGGCGGCGATGCTGGTCTGGCTCTTGATGGATTGGCGTGACCGTTCTGCCATAGCGCCAGCCTGTTCCAGATCGGTTTCCGGTAAAATCATGAGAAATTCCTCCCCTCCGTAACGACCGATGGTGTCGGTTCGGCGGCATTGTTGCTGGGAGGTGGCGGCGATTGTTTTCAGCACTGCATCGCCAGCCTCATGCTCATAGGTGTCATTGACCTATTTGAAATGATCCACATCAAAAAAGATGCAGGAGAGGGGGTGGCGGTAGCGGCTGGCTCGGTCAAACTCATCCCCGAGGCGACCGAGCAGACAACGGCGATTTTTTAGTTTGGTCAGTTCATCGGTTATCGCCATCTCTCGGATGAGCTCTTCTGCGGCCACTAGTTTTTTCTGGAGAGTTCCAGGCTGCTGAAAAGCGTCTGGCTTCGTCCTTTGAGCCCCTGTTCGATGGTCTTCTGATTGTTTAGGTAAATGCCGGTGAAGAGTGCGGAAATGAACAGCAGGATGACCATGCTGACATTGAGGGCAAATCGTTTCCAGGGGGACTTGTATTTTGATTTGGGTGACGGCATGATTTCAGTTGTATCTGAAATATGGTCTGATTTCCAACGAAATATTGCCGGTCGCCGGAGTCTGCGGGGCTTGTTTCGTTTTGCTCCGTAAGCTAGGTTTGCCGGCAGGAGGGCTCAGGGGTGTTTTGCCTCGGCAAGCTCCGAGTAGGTAATCACCTTGTTGCGGCCCGCCCTCTTGGCCCGGTAGAGGGCGCGGTCGGCGAAGGCCAGCAGCTCTTCTGGCCTTTCTGGGGAGTGTGTCCGGTTTGAGGCCACGCCGATACTGATGGTGACCCGCATGGCAATGTCCTTGTCCTGGTGAGTGTATCCCTGGGCTCGGGCGCGGATACGTTCGGCAATGCTTGTGGCGCCTTCCAGATCGGTGTTGGGCAGGAGGACTGCAAACTCCTCTCCTCCATAACGGGCTACGGTGTCCGTGCCCCGTGCCTCGTGGAGAATCTGTTCCGCCGTTCCTTTCAGTACCAAGTCGCCAAATGGATGGCCGCAGGTATCATTGACCTCCTTGAAAAGGTCGAGGTCAAGCATCATGCAGGACAACTCGGTTTGGTGGCGTTGGGCCAGGAGAAATTCATGGCGGAGCATTTCTTGGAAATACCGGTGATTGTAAAGGCCGGTCAGGCTGTCGTGGCTGGTCTCCTCGCGGAGCTTCTTGTTGAGGCGGCTTAACTCGTGGGCGACCAAGGTCATGCGGTTGGCATGTGAGATGAGTAGACTCAACAGAAGGGCGGTGATCCCTGCAGTGATCCCGCCAACCAGCAAATGCTCCGGATCAAGATAGGGGATGTCCGGATGCAAGAAAGAATCGATGGCCGGACTGATATTGGCCATGAGCAGCACAATGGTCAGATAGATCAGCACGCGGATCATCCGTTGGCGCATGGTTCCCCCTTTCCTTGAAAGATTCAAGCCCTGCGTCGGGGCTGGATTTACTTCCTATTTCAACTGTAACAAAGAAAGGACGGAAATTACAACCGTCGGCGCGTTTATAATTCTCCAGCGAGGTGATTGATCAAGCGGCGGTGGGGTGCGGGAAAGGCGAAATTTTCCAGTTCATCCGGACCAGCCCAGCGGTATTCTTGCGCGGCATGGAGGACCGGTTCTGTTTTGCTGCCCAGCAGGTGGCAGGAATAACAGTGTAGCGTGACCCGGTACCTGGTGAAACTGTGTCTGAGGGTGGCGATTTTTTCCAGTCCGTGGATGGCAAAGTCCGTTTCTTCTTGATACTCCCGAACGAGGGCCTGTTCCGGCGTCTCGTCCTCTTCAATGCGTCCGCCGGGAAATTCCCACAGGTTGGGCCAGACATCATCGGGTAGACGTTTCTGGATGTAAATCTTCCCCTGGTGCCGGAGTACCCCGCTTACCATGGTGATGGGGATGATCTCCTTTGCCTTGCCCGCAACAGGTCTCTCGCTCACTACCCCTTGGGCAAAGGCCTCGCAGTGGTCGCGGACCGGACAAGCATCGCAACGGGGAAAGCGGGGCAGGCAGACCAGGGCGCCCATTTCCATGAGGGACTGGTTGAAAAAACGCGCCTTGCCCTCAGGGATAAGCGCGGCCGCCTTCTGCCAGATGAAAGCGTGGGTGTGTTTTTCCTTGACCGGGGCGGGCAGGTTGAAAAGCCGCGCGAAAAGGCGCTCCACGTTGGCGTCCACGATGGGGTGGTTCTGGTTGAAGGCCAGACTCATGATCGCCCCGGCGGTGTACCGGCCAATGCCCGGTAGCTTAAGCAGGGCGGTATGGTCTGCCGGCAGGTCGCCGTTATGGTGGTGATAGAGCAAGTCGGCTGTTTTGAGGAGATTTCTGGCGCGGGAGTAATAGCCCAGGCCTTCCCACAGAAGCAGAACTTCCTGCTCCTGGGCCTCCGCCAGACTGTCAATGTCGGGAAAACGGTCGAGCCAGCGGTTGAAGTAGACAATTACCCGATCCATTTGGGTCTGCTGCAGCATGATCTCCGAAATCCAGATGTGGTAGGGGAGATAGGTGCGGCGCCAGGGGAGCAAACGGCCATTTTTGGCGAACCATTGGAGCAGGGCATCTTGCATGGCGGGTTGCGGCATGGGCGGATCAGTCAATTTTCCTTCAATAGGCGCAGCAAGTCGGCGGGATTCATGGCATGGCTGACATCGGTGCCTTCCAGCAGGCTGTCCGCCAAGGCTCTTTTTTCATGGTGGAGATGGACGATTTTTTCCTCGATGGTGTTCTTGGCCACCAGACGGTAAATGGTTACCGGTCGCTGCTGGCCGATGCGATGGGCCCGGTCCGAGGCCTGGTCTTCCACGGCGGGATTCCACCAGGGGTCCATGTGGATTACATAGTCTGCGGCGGTGAGGTTGAGGCCCACCCCTCCGGCCTTGAGGCTGATGAGAAACAGGTCGCCCTTGCCCGCCTGGAACTCCTGGACCTGACGCTGGCGTTCCTTGGAGGGGGTGCTGCCGTCCAGGTACCTGTAGGCAATGCCTTCCCGGTCGAGATGTTCACGAACCAGGCTTAAGTGATCGACAAACTGGCTGAATACTAGGGCTTTATGCCCGTTTTCCCGTAATTCGGTGACAAGCTTGGCAAAGAGGGTGAGCTTGGCGCTGGGAATGTCCGTCTCGGGCAGAACAAGGCGGGGATTGCAGCAGGCCCTCCGCAATTTCATGATCTCGGCCAGAATCTGGAGCGAGCGTTTTCCCGGCGGGCCGCCTGTCTGACGCAGGTTTTGCAGGGCCCGCTGCCGGAGGGCCGCATAGAGGGCGGCTTCCTTTTCCTCCATCTCCACCTGCAAGAGGATCTCGGTGCGCTCTGGTAACTCCTCCAGAACCTGTGATTTGAGGCGGCGCAGGATGAAGGGGTTGATCAGTTTTTTGAGTTTTTTCCGTGCTTCTGGGTCGTTGCCGCGCTCAATGGGGATGGCAAACCGCTGGTTGAACTGGTTTAAGGAGCCGAGGAGCCCTGGATTGATGAACTGGAACAGGTTCCAGAGCTCGGTGAGGTGGTTTTCAATGGGTGTGCCGGTGGTGACCATCTTGAATCGGCCCTGTAACAGCATGGCTGCCCGCGAGCGTTTGGTGATGAAATTCTTGATGGCCTGGGCCTCGTCCAGAATGATGGTTTCCCAGTTCCGGGTGGCAAGGAGTGCTGATTCCTGTTGGAGAAGGCCGTAGCTGCAGATGAGCAGGTCGAAGGGGCCAAGCTCGGCGAGCATTTTTTTCCGCTGGCGACCGCCGAAGAGAACGACCTTGAAGGTGGGGGCAAAGCGGTTGGCCTCCTCCTGCCAGTTGGGGCAGACCGAGGTCGGGGCCACCACCAGGGTTGGACCCTGGTCGGCGCGGTCAAGAGCCAGGGCCAGGGCCTGGATGGTTTTGCCCAGTCCCATGTCGTCCGCCAGACAGGCCCCCACCCCCCAGTTGGCCAGACGGGCCAGCCAGTTGAAGCCGGACAGCTGATAATCCCGGAGCACGGCCTTGAAGGTGGACGGCATCTTGGGTTCGTATTCCTGAGCCTCCTTGAGCCGTTTTTGTTGCTCCCGCCAGCGCTCGTCCGTGTGCAGGTCTCCCACCCCGTTGGTGAAATCCTCCAGGGCGAGGGCAGCAAGAGGGTGGAGGCGGATCGTGGTTTTCCTGAGTTCGGCAAAGGCGGCGATCTCGTCCAGCCGTTTACGCAACTCACGGGACAGGGCGAGAAAATGGCCATGCCCTAGGGGAATGAAGCGGCTGGTGTTGGTTTGGGCCAGCTCAAGGAGGGTGCGCATGTCGAGCACCAGGGATTCGTTGAGCTTCAGGGTTCCGCTCATTTCAAACCAGTTATTGCGTTCCTTTACCGTGAGCAGGAACTGGTTGAGTTCGGCGGGCGGACTTACCGTGAGCCGTTCCCCTTCAGGCCATTCAATGATGACATCCTCCGGCAGGCTTTGTAGCTCAAGGAGGAGTTGCAGGCATTCTTCCGGGTCCTGTAGCAGCCATTCCCGCTCAAGGTCAGTGCCCTTTGCTAGCATGGGACAAGATTCTTCGACAAACCGGGCGTTTTTTTCTTCCAGCTCCAGATCGCGGCTTGTCTGGGTGCGTGTGCCGCCGCTGTGGGCGATGATGGTTTTGGGGCCTTCCCCCGGCCTCTGGTATGGTCCGTCGGGCTGGAGCGGTCTGACGAGCATGGCCAGCCTGAAGCCAGCCCCGTAAGGCAGCAGCTGCATGTGGATGCGCGAATCCGTTGGCGCCTCGGCAACGCCCACGGATTTGCCTTCGATGGTCGAGTGCACGGTCATGAAGGAGGAGATGTTGCCCAGGGTGGCAAAAAGTTCGTCTTTGCCGTCGAGGGGGACACTCAAGCCATTGGGGCCGACAACCTCGGCCACCCGCCGGTGGTCCCCGGTGATGGGAAAAATTCGGAAACGGGCCGGGGTTTCCCGGAGGACTATCGCTTCCGTGCTGTCTGGCCATGGAGAGAACTGGATCAGCAACGAGTCCCCTTGCTGGTCAACCCGCAACTCCGGTTCGCCTTGCAGGATCTCAACCGTGGTTTTGGGTGAGCCGGCAAGGAAAATATACGGATGCCCGATGAGGGACAGCAGGGCATTGGGCATGGTGAATCGAAAAAAAACGCCGCGGCTGTCTTTTTTCTCCGCGATGGTTTCACAGGCCAGAAGATCTTGCGGGCTTAAAAAAGAGGGCTTATTTTTGCGAAACAGTTTTCTTAAGGCTACGGATCTGCCCTTGGTCCATTGACCACGGGCGGTGAGATTCTGAATTTTTGGCGCCAGGGAGATTGCCCCATCCTGACTGTGGTAATCAATCATCCAGGCCAGTCGTGAGGTGGTCTCCGGCTTGGTGGGCGGATTTAGGGCTGGGGCCGAGCTGAAGCTGAGGGCGCGCAGGGCGCGTTGCCATTGTTCCTCCGGGGTAATTGCGGTTACCAGGGAGCAGGTCTCGGTCAGCTCGTCAGTGATGGCTACAGAAGCAGATTTTTCGCCGGCCAAGTGCAGTAGGGAGGCGTATTCACGGGCAAGCCATAGATAGCCGTGGGCTGCGGCTTTTTTCTGGAAGGCCTTTAGGTGTGGCAGGCAGACGGGGCTGGGCTTTCCTTCGATCCAGTAGGTGACCAAGGCCAGGAAAAGCGTGGTGAGGCTGTGCGGCCTGGGCAGAAGGCTGACCGCCGTGAGTCGGTCGCGGGCCAGATCAAGCCGGTTTTCCCTCGCTTCCACCAGGGCAAGGAGCAGGGTGTAGGCCGGGAGAAAGAGGTTGTGGGGTTGAATATCCTCAATGTCCTGGATAATGTTCCTGACCTGCTGGTGGGTGGTGTAATCCCCGTTTTTGAGCAGGGCCATGAGAAAGAACAGCCCTTCAACCCCGGTGAAATATGCCTGTTCGTTCTGGTTGATCTTTCTGATCTTGGCGAGATCTTCTTCGTAGCAGAGAATGGCCGAAGTTGTTTCCCCGGCAAGAAACCGTTGCCAGCCCAGGACCCCCAGCGGCACCCCTTGTTGCTGGCTACTGCTAAGCCAGGCGGCTGCTGCTCGGGTTTGTCCCCGGATGAGCAGGTGGGAGGTGAGCAGATAGGAAAAAGGCTCGCGGTTTTTTGCGGGCAGGCCTTTGAGAAAGCGCTTGTCTTGCAGATATTCCAGAGGCAGGGTTATTTCCGTAAGGTGGAGCAGGCCGCGCAAAAATATCTGATGTAAGGCGTAGAGCTGGATATGCAGCGGAAGCCCGGAAAACCATGGCGGATCAAAGGGGTCGGCGCAGAGAGTGAGCAGGGGGTTTTCCGGGAAACGCTCGGGAAACTCTTCTTGGAGTTCAAGGAGGTGGAGCAGACTATGATTGTATCCTGTTTCATCCGCAGCCAGGAGGGCAAGACGAAGATCACGCAGGGTGCGGCGCCACAGGGCTTCTGGCTCTGGATTCTCTTCCGGGGTAGGGGTTGGCCAGGCCAGTTTGATGGCGGCGGCCAGGGCGGGGAAATACGGTTGCTTCCGGGCATCATGGGCCACGACCTCGAGAATTTCCCCGCGGCAGGTGCAGCCATTTTTTAGTAGTTTTTTTTCTGCAAGCTCGGGAAGGGCGGCCTGGAGATTCTCTTCCCGAGCCGTGGGCCAGATCTGGTTGGTTGCCGGGGGGAACAGGCAGGAAATCAGGGCGGCTTCCCGGACTGGTTCTCCAGCCAGGGCGCAGGCTTGCAAGGTGAAGCGGGATTTGCGCGGCAAGGACTGGTATGCGTCCCATAAGCGTTTATGTATTTTTTGTGGAGTACTCATTGAGAATATACCTACTTTAAGCCCGGATAAAATTGTTGAGCTTGGCGACAAGGGCATCCTCGGGCAAGGCCCCGACAACCTGATCGACAACCTGGCTGTTTTTAAGGAAAATAAGGGTTGGTACGCCCCGGATTCCATAGTGCCCGGCGGTGAGATGGTTTGTGCTGGTGTCGATCTTGGCGATGATCGCCCGACCGAAAAAATGGCGTGCCAGCTTGTCTATAACCGGAGCCAGTGTTCGACAGGGGCCGCAGTTTGGTGAATACAAGTCAAGCATCAACGGCAGGTCGGCCTCGCGGATCACCTGCGCTGCCTCCTGGTCGGTTAGTTCCACCGGGGTGGCGTACCCGGCCATGGGCAGAGGGGTTCGGCATTTGCCGCAGCGCGGTCCACGGTGTTGTTTGTTGGCGACTATTTTATTTTTGGTCTTGCAGCTTGGGCATGCAACAATCAGGGTATTCATGGTATGATCTCGGTCATGGGAGATAAGGGATAATAAGGTCGCTACGCATGAAAGTCCATTTTCTGGGGGGTTGGTGAAGTCTGCGATCCGGAGCGCTTCAACACCTCGCTTCTTGCCCGGAGCGGGAGCAAAAATCATTATATCCTACTTGACTGCGGATTTACCACCCCCCATCGATATTTTGCTGATTGTTCCGATCCGGAGCAGCTTGAGGTTCTATGGATTTCACATTTTCAGGGGGATCATTTTTTTTGGGTTCCCTTGCTGCTGCTTCGATTTTGGGAGATGGGCCGTACCAGCCCCCTACTGCTTGTCGGGCCATATGGTTTGCAGGAGAAGGTTGAAATGGCCCTTGACTTGGCGTATCCTTCTTTTGGTAGGAAATTGCGCTATGTCCTGCGCTATCTTCCGGTTGCCGAGGTGGCCTCTTTCGAGGCGGGGGGCTTTTACAGGCAGACCGCAGCAATGGACCACTCTCAGCCTTGTCTCGCCGTTAGGGTGACGATACAGCGGGATGGGGGGCCTACCGAAGCGGTGGCCGATCTTGCACGGGGGGTGTGATCTGGTGGTGCATGAGGCCTACAACGTGTCCGGGCAGACTTCTGGACACGGTAGCGTTGCCGGAGGCCTTGCTCTTGCCCGGCAGGTCGGGTGTCCGAAGCTGGTGTCGGTCATGTCAACCGTCTTGAGCGTGAACGGGCGGCGAGTGAACTTCGGAAGTTGTGTCCTTCCGAAGGAGTGCCGTAGGTGTTCATGTCGGAAGCGGGAGAGACTCTGATTTTGTAATACTGTAACAGTTTAAAAGGAGAGTATCTATGGAGCAGGAGACAACAGGAGGAAATTGCGTTCGCCCCCAGGAGATTGCTGCCTGGCTGGTGATCGTGGTGCTTGTCACGCTCATTGTGAAAACTCTTTCCTTTATCTTCATTCCCCTGAGTGTGGCTGTTCTTGTCTTTTTTGCGGTGGGGATGCCCATGGAGTTTCTCCGGCGGTTCGGGGTGCCTCCCTGGCTCCGCATCCTGCTGGTAGTTTCCTTTATTCTTGATGGGCTGTATTGGGTCGGCGGGCTGTTGCAGTCGAATATCATGGAGTTTGTCGGTCAGCTTCCTGTTTTTAAGCAAAAGCTCTCCGAATATGCAGCTATTGAACTTAAACCGTACGGTGTATCGGTAGAGCAGGGGAAAGAGATTCTGGATGCTTTTGTCGGCAACATCGAAGGGAAGAAGCTGGAGCCGCTTGGTTCATTTCTCCAGGCTGCCGGAGGGTCTTTCTTTCATTTTCTAGGGAATCTTGTTTGGGTGGTGTTGTTCCTGATCTTCATGCTGGCCGAACGGGATGGAATGGAAAATCGGCTACAGAACGCCTTCGGCCATCGGCGCGCCGGAAGGATTATCAAGGTTGGGGGAAGGATAAGCCAGTCGATCGAGCAGTATCTTGGTCTGAAAACCTTGATCAGTTTGCTTGCCGGCGTGCTCACTGCCGTGGCTCTCTGGTTGTTCGGGGTCCAATTTGCCTTGCTGTGGGGCGTTCTTGCCTTCCTGTTGAATTTTATTCCGAATATCGGGGCGCTCATCGCCACAGTGCCGCCGGTGGTCATGGCCCTGTTTCAGTCCGGCTCGCCAGTTTTTGCTCTGCTAGCGGGTAGTGCTCTTGTCGTCATTCATCTGGTTGTGGGAAATTATTTGGAACCAAAAATTATGGGACGAGGTCTTAATCTCAGTCCGCTGGTGGTACTGTTCGCCCTCATTTTTTGGGGCTGGATGTGGGGTGGGGTTGGCATGCTGTTGGCGGTGCCCATAACCGCAGCGGTCAATATCGCCCTGGAAGAGTATAATCCGGCCATGCCTTTGGTGAAGATGACCAGCGCCGAGTAGTGGCCTCGTGTTACGAAATAATTATTTGAGATGGTATGTGTCCCGCAACTTTAATTTTTCAAATGCAAGGAGAAATGTATGTACGGCAGTGACAATGGCAGAACAATGGTTATTGATCAGTCCCGCTCCCAGGCGGCAACCCTTTTCTTGGCCAAGGTCTTCAACTGGATGGCAATCGGGCTTGGGCTCACCGGGCTCACCGCCTTGTTGGTCGCCAGCTCTCCGGCCTTGCAGCAGGCCATCTTCGGCAACAAAATTCTGTTTTATGGTCTGATTTTCGGTGAGCTTGGCATGGTGATTTATCTCTCTGCCAGGATCGAGCAGATGTCTGCCCGCATGGCGACCAATCTTTTCTTGGGCTATTCCGTTTTGAACGGTGCGACCATTTCCGCCATCCTCCTGCTCTATACAGGCGCCTCCGTCGCCACTACCTTTTTTGTCGCGGGCGGCATGTTTGTTTCCATGGCGGTCTACGGTACGGTGACCAAAAAAGATCTCACCAGCATGGGCTCCTTTCTGTTCATGGGTTTGGTGGGCATAATCATCGCCTCGGTGGTGAATATTTTCCTGGGCAGCTCCATGATTTCCTGGGTTATTTCCGCAATCGGGGTGATTGTTTTCACCGGCCTTACCGCTTATGACGTGCAGAAAATCACCCGGATCGGCTCTGGCGGGATTATGGAAAATGGCCAGGCCGCGATCCAGAAGGGCGCGATTATGGGGGCTTTGGCTCTGTATCTCGATTTTGTCAATCTGTTCCTCATGTTGCTCCGGTTCTTGGGGGACCGCCGTTAATTTTTGTGTCCCGTGGATAGGAAAAAGCGATTGTCCGAAGCGGCAATCGCTTTTTTTTTCGATTTGAATATACCTTGGGGCCTCGGTACCCTTAACAAGGTTGCGTGCGTGTGGCAACGGCTTGCGCAAGAAGAGCAAGAGAAGTTACTTTTTATCTTTTTATCCGAGAGGAGAAGATTCATGGGAAATATGAAAAATTTATGGTTGCGCGGGGTGAAAATCGTCTCCGTGCTGGTGTGTGTGGTAGTATTGACGGGAATTGTGGGGTGCGCGAGTCAGGCCGGCGAAAGCCCCAAAAAATCAGGGGGCGGCTGTTTCAGCTTATTGCAGTTATTTTCATAATCACCGATTTCAGGGAATACGAGGATTGAAAATCCGGCCGGATTTTCCCGAGCCGGTTTTTTTGTGCAATTCTCAAAATACAAGGCGCACAGATTTTTTCGTTGGCCGGGGGGGGCTCTTCGCTCCGCATCGGGCAAGGTGTTTGCCCTGGAGCTGGGTGAGTTGGGTTGATATGAATCCAATCCGGCAAGGCTGTTGTGGGTTTTTATTTCCTCAGCAGGAATCCATCGAGAGTCTGATTGTTTTTTTGTATGTTATAAATAGTAGCCGCCTGTAACTCTCTAGAATGCAATAGGGGATTTTGTTGATCTCGTCAATACAGATATAATGTGGGGTCAAGACAAAATCTCTTGCCGGTGGCAGTCGGCGGGGGTAAGGAAAGGGAAATGCATCCTGATATGTGATGGATAATGATACGGGAAGCCTGTGGTTCTCCTAAATGGGGGAAGGATGGTCAAGGTCATAGGAGCAGGGGAAGCGGTGGTGGAAAAACGAAAATGGTATGAGAAACACCTGCCATTTGTGGCAAAAAGTCCGGAAATGCAACTGTGCTGGCTTGAATCCGCTTTTCGGAAAGGCACCCTGACCCCTCATGAAATCACGCCATACATCAAACTGTTCATGGCGCCGTATCGGGAAGGAAATCTGGTGCGGGTTCGCGGGTTGCTCCTTTCGTTGAGCAGCAATGTCATTGAGAAAATGTTGGGTGCCGCTGATATATATGATGTTCCCGCTCTTTTTAGGTGTGTTGCGGAGCCCACGGTGTTGCAGGCGGTCATTGCCATTTCCAAGGCGCCACCCCCTTATGAAAAAAATCCCCAACTGGTGATAGATAAGATTTTTCAGGCGGTGTATGATTGCTCGGAAGAATTTTTGGCGCAGGCCGCAGAGAGGGTGGCGTGGGGGGCGGAGAGACCTGCCCATTTTCAGGAGGCCTACGAGAGATTTAAAGAGGTCAAGGAAGACGAAAAGTTGTTGAGTGCCTTGTATCCCAAAGCGATATTGTAATTGTCCTGATTTTGATCGAAAAAAAAGCCCTTCTGTATCCAGAAGGGCTTTTTGAATTCTGTGGGAGAAGACTATTTTTTCTTGCCTTTGGTGGCAGCGCGTTTTGAAGCCTTCAAGGGGTTGACCTTGAGTGTGGACACGCTGATCTCTGGTTTCACGTGGGTTGCAAAATTGCAAAGACCCAGGCGCCATTTGGCTTCTGGCATGGTGTAGGTTGAGCAATATTTTACGGCCTCGACCTCAATCATGCGCTCGCAACCTTCACATTTGTCGATGATCTGCTGAAACTGGCCGGTGGAATATTTGCTTGTCATATCCTTGGGAGCCGCTTTTGCCATTGTCATCCTCCGGATGAAACCCATGCCGGGAGTCGTGTTCATCCCCTGATTGGGTGCTGTTTATTGTGGTAGTCGGAAGCCGTCGCAAACCGACGCAAAATCTCAGTAAAGAATCAGCTTATTTAAATTATCCCGTCTGTCGTGTCAATAAAAAAAGAGAAGGATGTGCGGACTGAAAAAGTTCTCTCATGGTAAAGATTATAAGCCTTGCGGAATTTTCTGGCATAAATAAACGCTATCTATCTATTGTTTTTGGAAAAATCTTAAGATATAAGATAGAAATGTTGGTTTAATTTCAGAAGAGAGGGGAAGGGATATGCCGTTTTATATCTGGAAGGGCGTCAACTCCTATGGGGAAAAACGTAAGGGCAAGATAGAGATGCCCAACGAAGCCATGGCGCAATCGCATCTAAAGAAGATGCGGATAACACCGTCCATGCTAAAAGAAGCCCCCAAGGATATGTTTGAAAATGTTGCGTTTTTAAAGCCCAAAATAACCGGCAAGGATGTGGTTATCTTTACCCGGCAGTTGTCCACCATGATCGACGCAGGCCTGCCCTTGGTGCAAAGCCTGGAGATTTTGGGGGAACAGGTGGAGAATCCGTCCTTCAAGAAGGTGCTGCGGACAATCAGGACGGATGTCGAGACCGGCACCACCTTTGCCGATGCCATGAAAAAACATCCCACTTGTTTTGATACTCTCTATTGTAACATGGTTGAGGCTGGCGAAATTGGTGGTATTCTCGATACCATCTTGAATCGGTTGGCTGCCTTCATGGAAAAAAATATGGCGCTCAAGAAGAAGGTCAAAGGCGCTATGACCTATCCTATTATCTGTATTTGTATTTCTTTTGTGGTCATGGCGGTTATGCTTGTTTTTGTGGTGCCGGTTTTTCAGAAGATGTTTAAGGACTTTGGCGGGGCCCTGCCCGGACCGACTCAGTTTGTTGTTGATATGAGCGAGTTTGCTAAAGGAAATTTTCATTTCATCATCGGGGCGATCTTTGTCGCTGTTTTTGTGGTGAAAAAGGTATACAAGACGGAGAAAGGGCGTGTCCAGATGGACAGGATGATGCTGAACATGCCCATTGTTGGCACTCTTTTGCGGAGAGTGGCGGTGGCCAAGTTCACCCGGACTCTTGGCACCATGTTGCAAAGCGGGGTGCCGATTCTGGAAGCTCTCAATGTTGTAGCAAGAACAGCAGGGAACAAGGTTATTGAGATGGCGGTGTTCAGGGTGACGGACAGCATCAGCGAAGGGCGGGCCATTGCCGAGCCCCTGGAAGAGACGGGGGTGTTTCCCGGCATGGTGGTGCAGATGATTAATGTCGGGGAAGCCACCGGCGCCCTTGATGTTATGTTGGCCAAGATTGCTGATTTCTATGATGAAGAGGTTGACCAAGCCGTGGACAACCTGACTGCGGCTATTGAGCCATTGATGATGTGTTTTCTGGGAGGCATGATCGGGGGGCTGGTTATTGCCATGTACCTGCCCATCTTTAGCATGGCTAGTGTTGTTGGGAAATAGGTGGTTTTGCTACGATTACAGGGTGATGAACGGTTTTTAATGATAAGATTTGGAGGAAGAAATGGGAGAGATTATCGGTGTTTTGGGAAGAGAGGTTCTGGATTCACGGGGCAATCCCACCGTTGAGGTTGAAGTGTTTCTCGATTCAGGAGTGGTTGGTCGAGCCCTAGTGCCATCCGGCGCGTCCACCGGCACCCGCGAGGCGTTGGAGCTTCGCGACACGAAGAAGAAGCGTTATCTCGGCAAAGGGGTGCTCACGGCTGTGGCCAATGTGAACGAGAAAATAGGTCCGGGCATCATCGGCCTTGATTCCACCCAGCAGGTGATTGTCGATCAGGCCATGCTGCTGCTGGACGGCACTGAGAACAAGAAAAATCTTGGTGCCAACGCCATCCTTGGGGTCTCCATGGCGGTGGCGAAGGCATCCGCCGAGGAGGTCGGTTTGCCGCTCTATACCTATCTTGGCGGGGTGAACGGCAAGGTGCTGCCCGTGCCGATGATGAATGTTTTAAACGGCGGGGCGCACGCCGACAACAATGTGGATATTCAGGAGTTCATGGTCATGCCTGCCGGTGCCTCTTCCTTTGCCGAGGCTCTGCGCATGGGGGTTGAAACTTTTCATAGTCTGAAAGCGGTGTTGAAAAAGGGCGGGCTTCAGACCGCTGTCGGTGACGAGGGTGGCTTCGCCCCCAATCTGCGCTCCAACGAGGAGGCCATGGAATTCTTGCTGGAGGCGATTGTCAAGGCCGCGTACAATCCTGGCAAGGATATTTTTATCGCCCTGGATGTGGCTGCAAGCGAGCTGTATGACCCGAAGAAAAAATGTTATGTGCT
>JBAZCG010000023.1:0-36783 GCA_041671085.1 Desulfurivibrionaceae bacterium
ATTACGACAGTGGCCGGGCCTACGGCAAACTCTCCGTGGATCTGCCCGGCCAAGGGCTGCTCACCTTCACCGGCAGCGCCGTGGACCCGCACTATCGTCCCGGCGATTTCGACTACATGTCCCCAAATTTCAGTGAGGATCTCCGCGACCGCACCCACTTTTTCACGGCCAACTACGACACCCCGCTCACCGACTCCCTGCACCTCAACCTCGGCGTCCGTCAGTACGAGCAAAACATCATCGATAACCGGGAGATCCTCCCCACCAGCCCGGACGGCGACCCTGGCGCCCTGCTCTATAAGACCAACTGGCACGAGAAGAGCCAAGGCGCCAATGCCCTGCTCACCTGGAGAAACGACTGGCAGCAGGTTGCCCTGGGCGGTGAAATCAACCGCAGCGAAATGGGCTCCACCAGCGACTACGGCCCCTGGACCCAGGCCAACTGGGGAGCTCCGGCCCAGGACATCTCCAAGCCAGGCTACGAGGAGGTGTGGGGCCTCTTTGTCAACGACACCATGCGCTTTGGCCGACTCACCCTCACCCCTGGCCTGCGTTACGACGACCACAGCATCAGCGGCAGCATGCTGAGCCCCAGCCTGGGCGCCACTTATCTTCTCCGGCCCGACACCCTGCTGCGCGCCACCGCCTCCCAGGGCTTCCAGTACCCCATCCTTTCCTACATCACCGGCGGCGGCATCTGGGATAATCCCAACCAAAACCTCAAGCCGGAAAAGGTCTCCTCTGTCCAGGTGGGGGTGGAGAACCACACTCTCTCCTTCATGTGTGTCAAGCTTTCCGCCTTCCACCACCATATCACCGATACCTGGGTGGTTGACGGTGATTCTGGGCGCTGGGAGAACGGCGGCAACAGCCAACGCAAGGGCGTGGAGGCGGAGCTGGAGACCACACCCTGGCATGACTTGAGCCTGGTGGCCAACACCACTTACACCCTGCTCCAGCCGGAGGGCGACCAACAGGAGGATACCGCCACCACCAGCAACCTGATCCTGCGCTTTCGCGACAAGGCAGGCTGGCAGGCAGAACTGGCAGGTCAGTATATCTGGTGGGATGCCGCCCATGTTGATAACCACCAGTCTGCAGCCCTGATCTGGAACGCCAGCCTGGGCCGCACCGTCTACAGTTCCGAATGGCTGGCCTGCGACCTCTACGCCAAGGTCTACAATCTCTTTGACGGCAACGCCTTTAGTGACAGATATTTTCCCCTGCCGGACCGCTGGCTGCTGGCCGGCATGCGGCTGAGCTTCTAGTCCCCCAGGGCCCATGCCGGGCTCTGGACCACCCAACCACAGGAGGTGTGTTATGGAAATGATGATTGTGTTGGACCCAGGTGTGAACGCAGCAGAGGTGGCAGCCTCGGCAGGATGTTGCATAGGTAAGCCAATCGCGGCCTCCGGAGCCTTCACCGACCGTTAGGCAACTTCCAATTCCAGCCAAGGGGAGCACGAGCTTCCCCTTGGCCCTTTCCCCGAGTTTTTTTCATGCCCCTTTCCCACTACCTGAAGATCATCCCGCTGTCTGGCCGGCCGGAAAGCCGCTTGCTCTTCTCCTGCAAGACCGGCGGGGTAGCGGTGCTGACGGCGGAGGCCCTGGCCAAGGTGCGGAACGATTCCGCCCCGCCGGAACTGATGGCCACCCTGACCAATCTCTCCATGCTGGTGGACGACCCGGCAGAGGAGCAGCGCCAGGTGCACGGCTATCTGGCCGAGATCAACCGTCTGAATCCCAACCTGCGGGTCTCGGTGATCCTGGGCATGGCCTGCAATTTTGCTTGTATCTACTGCTACGAGGGCAGCCTCAAGAGCGCGGCGGCCATGAGCGACGCCACTGCCGACCAATTAATGGCCCATCTGCTGGTACGCTTTACCGCCGACAAAAAGAAACGGCTAATCCTGGATTTTTACGGCGGTGAGCCGCTGCTCTATGTCAGCCGCATCAAATCCCTGGCCAGCCAGCTCAAGCCCGCCATCGAGGCGTTGGGCGGCATATTCGAGTTTACCTTGGTCACCAACGGCTCGCTCTTCACCCCGACGGTGGTGAAAGAACTTGTGGAGTTGGGACTGGTGAGCGCCAAAGTCACCATCGACGGCCCGGCCGACAACCACGACCGCTTCCGGCCTTTCAAAGACGGGCAGGGGAGCTGGGCCGCCATCGTCGCCAACCTCATGGCCTGCCGGGGACTCTGCGCCATCACCCTGAGCGGCAATTATACGTTGGAAAACCACGCCGCCTTTCCCTCCTTGCTCGATAGCCTGGCCGAGGCCGGCTTTGTAACCACCGACTTCGGCAGCGTCCAGTTTTTCCCGGTGATGCAGATCAATGACCGCTTTGCCAACCCGGAATTCAGCGGCGGTTGCTGCTCCAACGACGAGCCTTGGGTGCATGCGACCTCGCTCATGCTGCGGGAGGCGATCATGCAACGGGGCTATAACTTCCTCAAGCTGCAACCTGCGCCCTGCATGGTGGATATCGATGCCGCCTTCACCGTGGACCACGACGGCGCCATCTACAAGTGCGTCACCCTGATCGGCCACCCGGAGTTTGCCTGCGGCGATATTTGGCATGGTATGAATCAAAGGTGGCAAGAGAAGTACTGCGTGGACCACTGGCAAGGGGAAGAGCGCTGCCGGGAGTGCGCATACCTACCCCTCTGCTTCGGCGGCTGCCGTGCCATGGCCTTTCAGCGTGAGGGGAGCATGGCTGGGGTGGATTGTCAGAAGAAGTTGTTGGCCGCGACGCTTACGAAGATGCTGCTACAGGATCTGAAATACCGGTACGCTACCAATTAGGATTTTGCGTTAAGCTCCCCTCCCTTGACGGGAGGGGCTGGGGGGGGGTGAAGTTGCCAACGCCATCACATCCGGCACGTTCCCCCTCACCCTGACCCTCTCCCGCAGGTAAGCTTAGACTCCGAGGGGAGAGGGGATTCATCTCCCGGCCCCGCTTCGCGAGCAAGCTCGCTCCTACCCCCTATCCCGCTGCCTGATCGCCTCGTAGAGCACCACTGCTGCGGCCATGCCTAAGTTGATGCTGCGGATATTGGGGTTGGACATGGGGATGGTGGCGCAGCGCTCCCGATACAGGGAGATGATCTCCTCAGGCAGCCCCTTGGTCTCGCGGCCGAAGACCAAATAATCGCCGGGCTGGTAGCGCGGCTCGGTGTACGGCCGCTCCACCTTGGTGGTGAAAAAGTGCAGGCGCAGCTCGTCCTGGGCTGCGAGAAATTCCTCGAAATTATCCCAGTAGCGGATGTCGACAAACTTCCAGTAATCAAGGCCGGCCCGTTTCAGGTGCTTATCATCGGTGGAAAAACCCAAGGGCCTGACCAGATGCAGGACGGTGTCTGTGGCCCCGCACAGCCGGGAGATGCTCCCGGTATTGGGGGGTATCTCCGGCTCGACCAGAACGATATGAAAAGGGGCAGGGGAGGGCAAAAGGATTACAGCATGGAGATCGGGTTGTCCGGAGTCACCACCACGTTTTTCACCACCATGACCTTGGGATCATCCAGACTGCTGGCCAATTGGGTGAGCGACTGCAGCTCCTGACGGAAGAGAACCAGCTGGGTTCCTGCCAGTTGGGAGCGGGGGCGAAACTTGACATTGAAGGGGTTGGCAAACACCCCGTTCTGGGCCATCCGGTAATCAAGGTGCGGACCGGTGGAGATACCGGTGGAGCCGACATAGCCGATGATCTGTTTTTGCTGCACCCTGGCCCCGGCTGTAATATTTTTGGCAAAACCGGAAAGATGCCCATAGTGGGTCTGGTAACCGCCGCCGTGGTCAATAATGATTTGCTTGCCAAAGCCGCCTTTCCAGCCGGCAAAATTGACCCGGCCATCGGAGGTGGCCATGATCGGAGTACCCATCGGCGCGGCAAGATCAACGCCCAGATGGGGGCGGACAATATCCAGAACCGGATGGTAGCGGTGATAGGTAAATCCTGAAGATACTCTGGCCATGGGCACCGGGGAGCGAATAAACGATTCGCCCAACTCGAAACCATTGTGATCGAAATAGGCTGTCTCATCCCGGCCCCGGTCATGATAAAAGCCCTCCAGCGGGCCGACTTCCTTGCTGTTGTAACGCGCCACCAGAATTTTGCCATAACCGACAAACTGGTTGTTTTTGTAATATTTTTCAAAGACCAGCTCAAAGGTGTCGCCATACCGGGTCTCGGTGTTGAAATCAATCTTGGAGGCAAAAATGTCGGCAAAACTGTAGATCAGTTTGGGATCTTCATGGAAGGCGCTGAGTGCGGCAAAAAGGGAGGATTCGATCTTACCCCGTAATTTGACCGTGCGGCAATCGAGGGATACATCAAGTTTCTTAGCCTTGAAAGAGCCCTCGGCCGTGCGCTCGATGGCATGGATCTCAAGAGGGCCTGATTCGTACAGGCATTTTACCAGACCGCCATCGTCATCAATGGTCAGGGTATAGCGGTCATTGGGCTTCATATCCCGAAAATCCACCTGGCCGTCAAAGGCAGAAATCACCGACTGGCGGACATCTTCATCAACCCCATTGGAGCGGAAGGAAGAAGTCAACGAATCTCCGGGACGGATCTCCCCGACAATCTTCCGGACATTGGGGAGGAATTCTTCCGTTTCGTTGGCTGCGGACTCTGTCTTGAGGGGATGGCCATCCACGGCATAGAGAAAAAAGGCGACAACCAGCGCAAGGGAAACACCAAGGGTAAGGAAATGGGAGGTGTTGAGGAAGATAGACAGGTGTCTTTGCGTGTGATTGTGAAAGCGGGCCAATCCCCGGGAGAGGGCTGCGAAGCACGGCGGGCATAGCCGAAAAATGTAGGCTTTGCACGTCTGGCGAATCAGGGTGAATATATTGGTTTTTTCTACCATGAACACTCCATTCCATAGGATTGTAGCGGACACTCCCGCATTCATATGGATGATTAGCTTAGTTTAAACCTCTACTTTTTAGCAAGATCGGGCGAGTATTACAAGGTTCTTTTGCCTGTTTTTCTCCCGGCCCAGTGTTTCTTCTTGGCCCATTGGGAAAATCCTGCCCCAGGCAATTTGTTCGGTTGAAAAAAAAATAAAATTGTTGCACACTGCGTTTTCGGAATTTTTTCGTCACTTCCCTGGTTAGAAAATTATCTGGATTGTCGACTCCTCTTACGGTCGATGTCTGGGGTGGGGGAACTCGGCGGATTTTTTTTAACATTTATATTAGGAGCAGTAGGCAGCAATGGCGTTAATCGTGCAGAAATTCGGCGGGACCTCGGTGGCAAACCCGCAAAAGATCAAGGCGGTGGCCGAACGGGTCATGGGCTACAGCCGCAAGGGACACAGGATGGTGGTCGTGCTTTCGGCCATGGCCGGCGAGACCAACCGTTTCGTCGATCTGGCCAACCAGATGCAGGCCATTCCCGACCCCCGGGAAATGGACGTACTCCTGGCCACCGGCGAACAGGCGACCATCGCCCTCTTCGCCATGGCGGTGAAGGATGCGGGCCTGGATGCCATCTCGCTTTTGGGCGATCAGGTCAGGATCACCACCGACCGGATGCACACCAAGGCCAGGATTAAGACCATCGATGCGAAGCTGATCAACCACCATCTGGATGCGGGCAAGATCGTGGTGGTGGCCGGGTTTCAGGGGGTTACCGAGGACGGCGACCTTACCACCCTGGGAAGGGGCGGCTCCGATACCACGGCCGTGGCCCTGGCCGCGGCGCTCAAAGCGGACGAGTGCGAGATCTACACCGATGTGGAGGGGGTGTACACCACCGATCCCAACATCTGCTCCACCGCGAGAAAGATAGACCGCATCTCCTATGATGAAATGCTGGAACTGGCCAGTCTCGGCGCTAAGGTGCTGGACATCCGCTCGGTCGGTTTTGCCAAACGCTATAAAGTTCCTGTCCATGTTCGTTCCACCTTCACGGAAACCGAAGGAACATGGGTGGTAGAGGAGGATAAAGAAATGGAATCAAATCCCGTATCCGGAGTAACCTGTAGCAAAAACGAAGCCCGCATCACCATCGCCAGAATCCCCGACGTGCCCGGCACCGCCGCCAAGGTCTTCGATCCGCTCACCAGCGAGGGCATCGTGGTAGACATGATCATCCAGAACACCCGCGAAGGCGCGCTCACCGACATGACCTTCACCGTGCCGCGCACCGATTACAAAAAAACCATGCAGATCATGGAGCGGGTTGGCGCGGAAATCGGCGCCGAACGGGTGACCGGTTCCGAAAACATCGCCAAGGTCTCCATCGTCGGGGTGGGCATGCGCAACCACGCAGGCATCGCCTCCACCATGTTCAAGGTCCTGGCCCAAGAGGGGATCAACATCCTGATGATCAGCACCTCCGAGATCAAGGTCTCCTGCGTCATCGAGGAGAAATACACGGAACTGGCGGTCCGAGCCCTGCATGACGCCTTCAAGCTGGAAAAAGGCAATTAAGGCATGACACATCCAGTCGCCATCTACGACACCACCCTGCGGGATGGAACCCAGGCCGAGAATTTCAACCTCTCGCTGGAGGACAAGCTGCGCATCACCCTCAAGTTCGACGAGCTGGGGATCGACTATGTCGAGGGCGGCTGGCCTGGCTCCAACCCCAAGGACGTCGAGTACTTCAAGGAGATTCAAAAGTACGAGCTCAAACACACCAAGGTTACGGCCTTTGGCTCCACTCGGCTGTTTGCCAACCCAGCGGAGCAGGATGGTAACCTCAATGCCCTGATCGCCGCAAAAACCCCGGGGATCACCATCTTCGGCAAGACCTGGGACATCCATGTCCACGATGCCCTGCGCATCGGGCTGGACGACAACCTGCTGATCATCGAGGAGTCGCTGCAATACCTCCGGCCCCATGTCCAGCATCTGTTTTACGACGCCGAGCATTTTTTCGACGGCTTCAAGGCCAACCGGGAATACGCCCTAGCCACCCTGGATCGGGCCATTGCCGGCGGCGCGGACTGCCTGGCGCTCTGCGAGACCAATGGCGGCGTCCTGCCCACCGAGCTTACCGCGATCATCGAGGCGGTGAAGGCGCATCTGAAAGCGAAAAAATCCACGATTGACTTCGGTATCCACGCCCACAACGATTCCGAGTGCGCGGTGGCCAACTCCCTGATCGCCGTCTCCATGGGTGCTTCCCAGGTGCAGGGCACAGCCAACGGCTTTGGCGAACGCTGCGGCAACGCCAACCTCACCTCGATCATGCCGGCCCTGGCCCTGAAGATGGGCTACGACTTTACCGCCGCCGCCAACCTGCACCGGCTCACCGAGGTTTCCCGCTTTGTTTCCGAGCTGGCCAACCTCTCCCCAAACAAGTACCAGCCCTACGTGGGCCAGTCCGCCTTTGCCCACAAGGGTGGCATCCACGTCAGCGCCGTGCAGCGCAACCCCCTGACCTACGAGCACATGGAGCCGGAAAAGGTGGGCAACGTGCGGCGGGTGCTGATCTCGGATCTTTCGGGCAAAAGCAACGTGCTGGTGAAAGCGAAAAAGTTCGGTCTGGACCTGGACAGCAAGGACCCGGTGGTCAGCGCTATTGTTAAGGAGCTGAAAGACCTGGAAAATCAGGGCTTTCAGTACGAAGGGGCCGAGGCATCCTTTGAGCTCCTCATGCGCCGGGCCATGGGAACCCCGAAGAAGTATTTCGACCTGCACGGCTTTCGGGTGATGAGCCAAAAGACCCCGGACGGCGTGCTCCAAGAAGAGGCCACCATCCGCCTGGCCGTGGCTGGCGAGGAGGTGCATACCGCAGCTCTTGGCAACGGCCCGGTCAACGCCCTGGACAAGTCATTGCGCAAGGCCCTGACCCAGTTTTATCCGAATCTCAAAGAGATGGAGCTACAGGATTACAAGGTGCGGGTGCTGGCCAGCGAACACGGCACCGAAGCCCGAGTGCGGGTGCTCATCGAATCCCGCGATCACGACAGCCAGTGGGGTACGGTGGGGGTCTCCCCGGACATCATCGAGGCAAGCTGGCAGGCCCTGGTGGACAGCATCACCTACAAGCTCATGAAGGATGAACAGCACAAGCAGTGATACCGACAAAAAGGACCTGCGCCCGCTGGTGCTGGTCCTTTTTGCCCTGTGCATCTTGAGCGTCACCGCTATCCGCAATGGCTGGCTTCCCTCCTTCGCCAAACCCGTTTCCGCCCCGCAAAAACTTGCCTGGTGCGATGGTTCTCTCGCCACCGGTCTCTACCGGGTACCCGCCGATGCCCCATACCCGGCAGGGGAGGAACATCCGCAGACAGAAGCCACTCCCGGCCATGATAGCAAAGCCTCACGAAGACCCCCGGCCAAACTGGCCCCCCTGTTTTTCAAGCCCATTCCCATCAATAAGGCCGACGAAGAACTGCTGATCACTATTCCAGGAATCGGCCCGGTCCTGGCCAAAAGAATCATCGAGTTTCGCGGGCAGCACGGCAGGATTACGGCGATTGAGGAGCTGGACGAAGTGAAGGGCATCGGCCCGGCCAAGCTGGAAAAACTCAAGGCCCATCTGGTTGTTGATTAGTTACCCTTGGATTTTCGTGTGAAATTAGTATGTTCATTTCTTTGCTTGCCCAAAGAAACGAACCAGCAGCGAAGCGGCGAAGAAAAGGCACCCGTGTCACTTGTCCCGCTGAAGGCGGGAGGCCCTGTGCTCCTCGATGCTGCCGGGGCTTTGCAAACTCGGCTTTCGCCTCAAACAGTGCAAATCCCCTTTTCGGCAGCCTCTCCGGTGCTCGGCTGCGTGCCAATGGGAATTCTTCCCCCCCCATTTGTCCTGCCGCCCCCGGCGAGAAGCAAGGGAAGCCCGCAGGGCCAGGACTGGCTGGGGTGCCTTTTTCTTGTTTCTTCTTTTGGGCACGCAAAAGAAGAAAGGAAACAACAAGAATCTACGATGGCAAAAAAAGCCTTCCCTGGGCCAGACATTTTCCCAACTCCCGATACACCTCCCGAAACCGCTCCCGGTCAGGCTTGACGCCAAGCGCCCGGATAATCCGCCGGGACAACGACCCATGCGCAAGGATGGCACTCACGGTCTGCTGGATACCATGCCCAGCCTCGGCCAACTCCAAACCGCAGTCCGTAGCCAGCTCCTGCCACAGCTCTCCTGCGGTCATGGCTGCGTTTCCCCCTCTGCCAAACAGAGCAAGATAGCGACGGTTATCGATCACCGTCTGTTCACCGTCTCGGACTGTGCCGACAAAAATATCCGCCAACTCCCCGGTCTCCGCCGCCTTCTGCTCGGCCAGCCCGGCCCAACGCCCTTCGCATAAACCCTTCAGCACCGCACAAATCAGCACAGCCAGGGAAACATCGGCTAGTGGGCACTCCTGAATGTCCAGCACCCGAATCTCGATGGCGTTGCGGTCAAAGCGGGCGATGGCCCCACGGGAGTTGAGCCATTCTGCTTCCAGCACCCCGTCCGGATCGAAAGGCGCGATGTCGCGGCGCAAACGCTGGTAGATTTCTTGCTCATACTTGGCCTTGCTGAAAACCGGCTCCGGGATGACCTGGCCGGCGATGAAAGGAATTCGCTTTTGGTTATTCTGGTAATAATGCAGCCGGGTGTCCAGCCAGCCGGTGAGCGTGCCGTCCGCCGCAGGCGAGCTGGCGGCAATGGCCGGGAGGATGGGCAGCAGTACCCGGATCGCCGCATGCAGGCGACCAAACTCCTCATCCGTGTCAAAGCCCAGGTTGAGATGGGTGCTCTGCACATTGGACCAGCCATGGCCCTGGCAGTTGAAGATCCGGTTGTAGGTATTGTAAATGTCCTTATTGCCGTGGGGCCAGAGCCGAGTTTCGCTATGGGGTGCCATCCAGGGATGCATGGCGGTTGGCAGGAGAATTGCCCCATGTTCACGGGTAGATCGACAGATTTCCTCAACCTCTTTCTGGAATTTTTCCACCAGCATCGGCAGGGCAGGGACCGGGTCGCTAGTTTTGATCACAATCACATGCAGGGCCAGCTCGTTGGACCAGGCCATGATGCCACGTTCCACCTCGTTGGTGATACAGCCCGCTTTCTGTTGCAGGATATAGTCGGCAATGGGCGCCACATCCAGGGTGTCTTCACTAACCAGCATGTATTCCAGTTCAATGCCGAATTTTTGAAAGAGCCCATCTTGCCTCATGCCCATAGCCCTCCGCCCTTGCGCTCGTCAACTCTACGGGCGAACACCCGCATCAAGCGCAGGTAAAGCTCGTCTTTCAGCACCTTGTCTTCCACCCCTGCATCGATGTTGGGGTTATCATTGATCTCGATGAGAAAGAAGCGGTTGCCGACCTGCTTGATGTCTACCCCATACAGGCCGTTACCAATGAGGGCCGAGGCCTTGAGCGCCAGCTTGATCAGGCCGGGCGGGCAATGTTCCACCGGTAGGGTCTCGGCCTCCCCATCGGAGAGCTTACGCCCGGCCTGGTCGCGTTTGATGATCTGCCAATGCTTCGGGGCCATGAAGTATTTGCAGACAAAGAGCGGCTGCCGGTCAAAGATGCCGACCCGCCAGTCAAAGGTGGTGGGCATGAATTCCTGGGCGATGACCAGCTCGGATTTCTGAAGCAGGGCCGGAAGCTCCTGGGCCAGCTCTGCTTCGTTTTCAACCTTAACCACGCCTTGGGAAAAAGAGCTGTCCGGCCGCTTGAGCACACAGGGAAAGCCCAACTCCTTGGCGAATTGCTGCCAATTCCCCTGGTGGACGATGCGGGTTTGGGGGATGGGAATCCGGTGCCGGGTCAGAATCTCCGCCAAGAAAACCTTGTTGGTACAGCGCAGGATGGATTCCGGGTCATCGATTACCACCAGTCCTTCGGCCACGGCCCTTCTGGCAAACCGATAGGTATGATGGAGGACACTGGTGGTTTCCCGAATAAACAAGGCATCAAACTCGGCGAGTCGGCCATAATCATCTTTTTGAATGAACTCCGTGGCAAACCCTACAGACTCCGCTGCTTTGACCATGCGTTGCAAGGCTTTACTGTTGGAGGGAGCTTCCGCTTCGGCCGGGTCGTGGAGGATAGCCAGATCATAGCGGGCGGTTCGTCGCCGGTGAAAAATACGATGCCGTCCCTTAAAATACTCCGCTGCCATTTCTACGGCAAAATCGTAATGGTCTGCCGGAATATCGCTGGCTGCGATGGGGGTGATCCCAGCCAACTGCCATTTCTGTTCTTTTTCATTATGACTAAAACTGGCGCGCAGGAAGGGGGCCTGAAAGATCTTAAACAGTTGTTGGGCGAGCTTTTCGTGCCGCTTTGCCACATTATGGCCAAAATAGATGCTCACCACAAACTCCGGCGATTTTATCTGGGCCAGGCTCTGCTGGATGATCTGGTCCAGATCATCGGAGGCGATGCGGATAATGGCCTGGGTTTTGAAATCCTGGATGGTGGCCACGTCCGGCAGGGGTTTGTGCCCCCTGGCCGCAGCCAGCAGTGAAACATAATAGCCCGTGCTCTGGTAGCGATAGGATTTACAGAGGTTGAACACCCTGGCCGAGGTCATCTCCGCATAGGCGGCATCGGTCAAATAGGCGCGGGCTGGGACGATCTCTACCTCGCTGATGGCAAGGGGCCAGTCTTTGGGGTCGTTTACTACAATCAACACTTTCATGCAATCACCGTACGAGCCGCCTGGCCATTCCCTTTTTTCCTGCCAGGCTCAATAATGAGGAGGTTGGCGTCGTAGGTGACGATGCCCAACAAGATGGCACAGATTACCCGGTCTATGGACATCTGGTAGTTCTGGCTGGCGGACATGGGGTTGCCCATGTGCGGGTCGGCGATGGCGACCAACCGATCAGGCCGGTTATAGCCGCAGAGCAAAACAAAATGGCCGGAGGGGTGGCCGCGCACATCGTCATCCTCGCAGAGATCGCCGAATTCCCGCATACTCCGATAGAGATAGGTGGAACTTAGGCCGGTGAGCACCGGGATGGCGCGTTTTAGGTATTTGCGGAGCAGGGCAGGGGTGAGATCGGCAAAGCGCAGCTCCCCGCCGAGGTTGAGAAAATCGAGATAGCCCCGGGTGGCAAGGTGGAGTTTTGCATCGTCCTTGGTCTCCATCTGGGCCAGGAGGCGCTCCTCGATATAGTCCGGGTTATGCAAAAACCAGGTGGGGTCGAAGACCTGAAGATTGTAAGTGTAAATCCGCGCCTTGTAACCTCGGCGTAGGGCGTGGCAGGCGAGGAAGACATCCAGGGTGCCGCCGGTTTCCAGGCTCTTTACCTCGTCGATCACCTTGGCCAGCGGGATGTCATCTCCGTAGTATTGGTACACCGCATGGAGACAGGTCGGGCCACAGGTGGTGTCGTCGGGTTGCGGCAGGATGGTTACATCAAGGAAGGCTTCCAAACGGGTGTCCCCAGGATATCAAGAAAAATGATGGGATTTTTTCTTCCCCAGCCGAAATCTTCAGGAAGCAGGCGCGGTTTCAGATTCCTCCGGAAAGAGAGGGGGAGGGTTGCTCATTTCATCCAATAGAAATTTCTCGATGTTCAGGATAAGAATTTCTTCCGCGCCATCTTCCTTGATTTTTCGTCCTAAGGCATCGATAAAATTGCCGTGCTGCTTGGAAAAGGCTATGGGCAGGGGAGAGATAACCTCGTCAAGCAGACCGAAGTATTCGAGGTTATCGGCAAGGATGGAAACACGCTGGCCATTGGCACGTTCAAAAATCACCGCGTATTCGTAGGTGAATTTCTTTATTTTTTTGGCCGCGCCATCAAACAAAGCAAGCAGGGTTAGTAACTCATTATTTTCCGCATGACGGATAACATCCTTTGCTGCTTCAAGTTTTCCGGCCTGAATAAGGATACTCACCTCAATGGCCAGTGAGTGAATCCTTTTGTGCGGGGCATCAAATTGCGCCATATAGTCGTTCAGGTTATAACTATGAAATTTACAGGTATCATACCAAAGACCAAAAGCGCATTTATGAGGGTCTGTCTGCACCGATATTTCCTGGCCGTGCGCGACTTGATCTTTTAATTTCTCCAGCCAGGAAAGGTGATCTTGCTTGCGCTGGCCAAGAGAGTCGATCAGGGTGTTGGTCTCCTCTGTCAGAGGGGAGATACCCATTTTTTTTCGGAGATCATACACCGTAACAGCCTTGCCCATGTAGTCCATGACCCCTCGCATATGAGAAGGCATGTGCGGAAGCTGGGTGTGGCTGGGCATGTCAATGATCGCAACCAGAACTTCCTGCCTCAAACCAAATTTCTGGTTAGCAGAAGTGAATACAAGATACTCATGGGCATTGCTGTATTCCTGTACTGTGGAAGAATTCTCTGCGGGCATCGGCTTTCTCTCCTAATGGAATTATCCCCTCCCACCAACTGCTGTTTACTCCTACATCCTATCAAAAATAGAAAAAGACCTCATAGCTATTTTTGCTCTATCTTTTTTTGAGTAAAACTGAGGAAATCAGGCCGTCACCCGTGCAACCAGCGCCGCCATATTTGCCCGAATCCGGGCGTACTCCTCGGCGGAGAGTCCGGCCCCAAGCGCCACCATCTCCGCCATCTTTGCAGTGAGAAAGTCGCCAGGGCCATGGGCGTCGGCGTTCACCGCCAAACCAGCGCCTGCGGCCAGGGCCATCTTGGCCACATGCCCGTTGGTGAGCGAATGCCCCCTGCGGCCGGAGAGCTCAAGAAGAATGCCCTTGTCCGCAGCCATCTTGGCTTCTTCCTGGGTAATGAATCCGGGATGGGCCAGAACATCGACGCCAGCCTCAAGGGCGGCCCGGTTGGTCCCAGGCCGCACCGGCTCCACCGGGGTTTCCCCGTGGCCGACCACGATTTTGGCCCCCAGCTGCCGCGCCCTGCGGGTAAGTTCGGCAAACTGCTCCGGCGGCACATGGGTCAGTTCGATGCCAGGCAGGAGCTGGGTCTTGGAGTATTTGTTCAGATCAGCCGCCGCCTGCACGATGCGCGGGATGATGAAATCAATATTAGAGGAATCGGCGTGGTCGGTGATGGCAATGGCGGAATAACCGAGAATTTCCACCCGGCGCAGATGCTCGGCCGGGACGAGTTCGCCGTCACTGAACAGGGAATGGGTATGTAGATCGATCATGGGTGGTCTCCATTGTACCAGAGTGCTATGCGATGAGTTGGGCGTCTTCAATCCTTGCGCCCTTTCCTAAATTGCATTTTAAACAGAGCGTTCGCAGATTTTCCTCGACATTTTTGCCTCCACGCGACCAAGGAAAGATATGGTCAACGTGCAGTTCAACGGACACATCCTTGGCAGGAGATGCACCACACGTAACGCAGCAAAATTTGTCTCTGGACAGAATTTTGTAGCGCAAAGCGAGTGGAATTGACCGAGACGGTACGTCCGGCGCTGTACTTTCTTGGCTTGTAGGAATTGGCTCGGATGAGGTCGGTTCAATAAATGGCGCACTTGGTTCGTTGATTTGTTTTACGAATGCGGATAGCGCGGCTCGCCATCCGCCCCACCGCAGGATATAAGCCTTTGGGCCGACAGTGGACGGCGGATGTTTCAACTCGCCGAAGTGGGGTTGTCGGCCGTAGTGTGTCCAAAGTGCCAAGATATTCTCAAAGCATTCTTCATCAGTATAGCGACGTCCCAACGGAACAGGAGGAATTCCTACTTCAGCCAGCAAATCTCCCCATTTCCCACAACGTCGAGACAGGAGAGATTTGTGAAAGCCGAGACGCGCTGCGATGTTCTCTTGTGCGACTGGAACACCAGGATTTTCAGATGCGAAGCGCCGAAGAGCTTGAATAACT
The DNA here is from genome assembly GCA_041671085.1 of Desulfurivibrionaceae bacterium. GTDB lineage: Bacteria > Desulfobacterota > Desulfobulbia > Desulfobulbales > Desulfurivibrionaceae > Thiovibrio. The sequence goes on from JBAZCG010000023.1 coordinate 14,750, forward strand.
TGGTCACGGGAAAGCACCTTAAACCTTGGAGCGATGGCTTCACTTATTCCCGCTTTGTCTAATGCGGCAGTCCATGTCCCAAAACGTTTTTCTAATGTTGAAGAATGAACACGGGCCATTGAGGCGAAGCGCGTTTTAGTAAGCCGTTGGCCATTCAACGCGCCAGCGACGCGGCGCAACTCGGTCAGGAGGGCTTCATCGGAATATTCGTCAAGTGTTTGCAATTCAAACTTCATGGATTCCTTATAACATAACCTTGCTTGAATATTTCCTGCCTTTTTCGACCTAGATCATTTTCCCCCGCAAGGAATTCTGGCAGGCACTCTCGATCTCAACCATGAGCAACTGGCCTGGCACCAGCTTGGTCTCGCAGGAGAAATTCACGATCTGATTACCACCGGTCCGGCCGCTCCACTGATTGGCCGGAGACTTGCTTGCCCCTTCCACCATGACTTCCAAAGTTCTGCCAATATCTGCCTGCTTAAGAGCAAGGGCAATCTCCTCCTGCCGCGCCTGCAAGCGAGCCAGTCGTTCGGTTTTGACCTCCTCCGCGACCTTGTCGGGAAAATCAGCGGCCTTGGCGTTGGGCCGGTCAGAATACTTGAAGGAATAGGAGCCGTGGTATTGCACCGTTTCCATCACCTGCATGGTGGCGGCAAAATCATCGTCCGTTTCGCCGGGGAAACCGACGATGATATCGGTGGTCAGGGCGATGTCCGGTCGGTATTCCCGCAGCCTGGCCGCCTTGTCGAGATAGGCCTCGATGGTGTACTTGCGGTTCATTCGTTGCAGGATACTGTTTGAGCCGGACTGAACCGGGAGATGAAAATGGGGGCAGAGAACAGGAATCTCGGCAAAACAACGCATCAACTCTTCGGAAAGATCCTTGGGATGGGAAGAGGTGAAACGCAGCCGCTGCAAGCCGTCAATACCGGCCACCGCCCGCAGAAGCTCGGGAAAACCCTGGCTCTGTTTGGTGTCGCAACCTTTTTGGCCATAGGAATTGACATTCTGCCCGATAAGGGTGATTTCCTTAACCCCCTGGCCGACGAGATGGATCGCCTCGGCCAAAATATCGGTAAAACTCCGGCTTATCTCGCGGCCCCTGGTATAGGGCACCACGCAGTAAGTACAGAAATTATCGCAGCCCTGCATGATGGTGATGAACCGTTTATGCGAAGGGCCGTCCGCCAGGTTGGGGAGAAAAGGGGGGATAACGAAATCGGCGGAAAGATCCGTGGCCACCAGGGGTTTTCTATCCCGGCGGAATGCCGCAACCAAAGAGGGCAGGGCGTAGATCGACTGCGGCCCCATGACGATATCGATATAGGGCATCCGCTCAAGCAAGGCCGCACCATCCTGCTGGGCCACGCATCCGGTTACGGCCAGGATAAAGTCGTGGTGCTTCGCCTTGAGTTTTTTGTAGCGGCCAAAGCAGCTGTATGCCTTGTGCGCGGCCTTGCCCCGGATACTGCAGGTGTTGACCACTACCACGTCGGCCTGCTCTGGCTGATCGGTTTGGACATAAGAATGCTCGCCAAGAAGCTGGGCCATGATCTCGGAATCACGCTCATTCATCTGGCAGCCAAAGGTTTCCATGTAGAGAAGCTGGGTCATGCTTAATGCTTTACCTTAGGTGTTGATGGGCTCGCAAGGACTCCGAGCGTGCATCAAAGTTGTTGTCTAAACCAAATATTCCAGCTTGAGCCTCTGGGCCATACTCTGCAATACCCCTTTCACATCCTCCTCCAACTCAGGAGGGTATTTCAGCTCCATCACCCCATCGATCCGATCCACAGTGGACATGATGGTCAGATTATCGTAGGCCTCGAGAATAAATTTGAGGAAATAGATCTGTTCCGGGTCAATGCGAATCCGGAGACTGGCCAAGGAACTTGCCATGATTTCCATCACACGGACAGAGCGGAATCGACCCCGCCCAAAATATCCTTATACTGGGCAAGCCGGGGCATGACCACCTCATCGAGGAATTCATCGGTCTGCTGGGGTGCCCGGCCGACAAAATCGCTGCCGTCACCGACCAGCTCCTTGAGTTCCTGCACGGAAAAAGGCACCGCCGGATCATTGGCAAGCCGAGTAAGCAGATCGTTCTCCATTCCTTCTTCCTTAACCACCTTGCCGGCAGCCACGGAATGCACCTTGACCACCTCGTGCATCTCCTGACGGCTCTTTCCTTTCTCCACACAGGCCATGAGAATCTTCTCCGTGGCCATGAAGGGGAGCTCCTGAGCCAAATGACGGGCAATTTGTTTCGGATAAACAACCATTCCGCTTGAAACGTTGAGAAACAATTTCAGGATTGCATCGGTGAGCAAAAAGGCCTGGGGGATATCCATGCGCCGAATAGCCGAATCGTCCAAGGTGCGCTCAAACCATTGATTGGCGTAGGTTGCGCCGAAATTGCCTACCAGACCCATGAGCTTTCTCGCCAAGCCGGTCATGCGCTCGGAACGCATGGGGTTACGCTTGTAGGCCATGGCCGAGCTGCCAACCTGATTCTTTTCAAAGGGCTCTTCCTGAACCTTGAGGTTGCTGAGCAAGCGAAGGTCCACGGCAAACTTGTGGGCGGTGGCGCCGATGCCGGCCAGGGTTTCCACGGTTTTCATATCGAGCTTGCGGGTATAGGTCTGTCCGGTAACGGCAAAAACCTCGGTAAATCCAAGCTTTGCCGCGACAAGCTCATCCATCTTGCGCACCTTATCGTGATCGCCCTTGAAGAGTTCGATAAAGGTTGCCTGGGTGCCGACCGTGCCCTTGGCGCCCCGCGCCTTGACCTGCGATTCCAGATGCTCAATGTAGTCAAGATCCATGAGAAGATCCTGAATATACAAGGTGTTACGCTTACCAACCGTGGTGGGTTGGGCTGCCTGGTAATGGGTGTACCCCAGGGTTGCGAGCCCCTTGTGCTGGCGAGAAAAGGCGACGAGATTGGCGATAACATTGACCAAGCTCTTCTTGACAAGTTGCAGACCCTTTTTTTGGAGCAACAGATCGGTGTTGCAGCCAACAAACTGCGAAGTTGCGCCAAGATGAATGATCGGCTCGGCAGTAGGGCACTTCAACCCATAGGCATAGACATGGGCCATGACATCGTGGCGGATCTCTTTTTCCTTGGCCGAGGCCACCTCGAAATCAATATCCGTGGCATGGGCCCGCAACTCATCAAGCATGGCGCTGGTTACAAGATCGGTAAGGCCCATCTCATGTTGGGCCTCGGCCAGGGCGATCCAACAGCGGCGCCAGGTTTCAAATTTGGTACGCTCGGAAAAAAGCTCCTGCATCTCGCGGCTGGTGTAGCGGCTGACCAAGGGCTCCTGATAGATATCACGATTCATAACCATCTCCATCTCTCAATAATGTGATTCGGTTCGGTACAGATCCACCCGAAAATAACGGTTTCATTAACAGGGAATTCTTTACCAAGAAACAAGAAAAAATGCTCGTGAAAGGGGGGCCGCGACAGCCTCAAGTTTCACCTTAACACGCAACGTCGCATAATGTATATTATGTATACTAAAATAAAAACAAATAAAATCAGTGGGATAATTGCTTGAAATCCACCGCTTCCACCTGCCAGCTGGTTTTATCACGATAGGTATTACGGCGAAGCCTGAAGGCCACATTCAAGGGCTGGCCACCCTCAATAAGACCCTGAAAATCCCCGGCCAGACCAAAACCAATGCCGTCGAGAATCGCACCGTTGAATCGCACGGTGAATTTTAAATGATTGACGCCAACCTCACGGGGTTTCTCCGCCAACCCCTGGGCGCTGAAAACCGGCTCCGGATTCCCCATGCCAAACGGCGCCATCTTTTCATACATCCGTAGGAATCCCGGTTCAAAGATACTGCCATTTTCTTCACGCCAGGCGATGCCAACCTTGGGGGCAAGCATCGTGTCCGTTACGATCTCGCTCAGTCGTTGCTGAAAATGCGCTTCCAGTTCCGGGAGATTATCCACCGCTAGAGTCAACCCCACAGCGGCTTCATGCCCGCCAAAGGCTGTAAAAAGCTCATCTCTTTCCTTAAGTAATCCGTACAGATTCACCCCGGGCACCGATCTTCCGGAGCCTTTTGCCATGCCATCCTTAAGAGTAAAAAACAACGTGGGCCGGTTAAATTTCTCGACCATTCTGGCCGCGCCAATGCCGATCACCCCGGGATGCCAGCCTTCTCCGGTAATAATCAGCCCTCTCTTTCCAACTTTCACAGCCGCATCAGCCAGAACAACCGCTTCCTGACACATGGCCTCAAGCACGGATTTCCTCAGTTCATTTTCCGTGTTCAATTCCTGGGCAAGCTTTCTGGCCCGCTCTGGATCTTCAGAAATCAACAGTTCCAAGGCCCGACCGGCATCCCCCATTCGCCCGGCAGCATTGAGGCGAGGCCCGATCCGATAGCCGATATCCTCACAGGTTACCCCGGCGCCGTTGATGCCTGACACCCGGCTAAGCTCAGCAAGGCCAGGACGAACAGAACCGGATAAAACCTCAAGCCCTGCTTTAACTAATATACGATTTGCACCTATTATCTGGACCATATCAGCCACCGTACCAACGGAGACCAGATCAAGATAGGATTTGAGATTGGGAATCTCTTGCCCTTCCTTAAAAAGACCCTGTTCATGCAACGCCTTTCGGATTCCCATGGCCAGATAAAAGGCAACCCCGACTCCGGCCAGATTTTTTTCAGGAAAACCACAGTCTTTTTGTTGCGGGTCCAACACCGCCTCGGCCTCGGGCAATTCCTCGGGTGGTTGATGGTGATCCGTAACCACGACCTGGCAGCCGAGATCCTGCAACTGCCTGACCTGAGTATTGCTTGAGATGCCGCAATCAACGGTAATTACCAGGGGCGCCTGCTCCAAAACCCCCGGCGGCACGACCCGTAGAATCGCCTCAAGATGCAGCCCATATCCCTCAAGTAAACGATGAGGTTGACAGACGTATACATCCGCAAATCCGACATTTTTCAAAAAAAGAAAAAGCAGCGCGGCCCCGGTGGTGCCATCCACATCGTAGTCACCATAGACAATCACCGGAGTCTGCTTGGCAAGGGCCGGCAAGACAACCGCCACCGCCTCCGTCATCCCCTTCATGAGAAAGGGCGAGGGCAAATCGGCCAGGGAGGGAGCAAAAAACCGCTCCGCCTGGGCCCGGTTTTCCACGCCTCTACCCAAAAGAATAGCGGCCAGCGGTTCGGGCAGTTCCAACTCGGCCGCCAACAGGCTTACGCGGGCGTGATCGATGGGAGCTATCTCCCAGATTTTCTCAATTCTGGACAAGAAATATCCTTCGTGTTTTACTTTACGTTGTAATTGTATTGCTGCGGATGGGCGAAACTATTCTTGTTGCTCTTTTGCCTGGCGTGGAGTCGCTGCTTCGGGGTCGCCGAGAATATGTAAACCCCGGATGATGTAATGGGTTCCAGAAAGGAGGGTGAAACCAGCGGTGGCATAAATCAGATAGCTCCCCACCGGGAAAATGGGCTGAAAATAGTCGTGGCCGAGGTAATACACCACGGTGAGCAGTTGCAGGAAGGTGGTCACCTTGCTGACCAGGGACGGCTTAATCTTGAAGTCTCGCTCATAGAGCATGAGAATGCCGATCCCCCCGCAGATGAGCACATCCCTGCTCACCACGATCACGGTCAGCCATTTCGGCAAGACACCCAGCACCGCCAGGGTAATGTAGGAGGTGATCAGCAGCAGCTTATCGGCAATGGGGTCGATAAAAGCGCCGAATTCGGTTTTCTGTTTCAGCACCCTGGCCAGAAAGCCGTCCAAGGCATCGGTGACGCCAGCCAGGACAAAAACCCAGAAGGCCGCAAGCTCCTTGCCATCCAGGAGAAAGATGACCAAAAGGGGGATAAGCAAAATCCTGCCGATGGTGAGAAGATTTGGAATGTTCATGCGAGACCTTTACTCCCCTTGTGTTCCGGCAAGAAACGATTCGATGCCCTCAAAAATCGGCCCCGTATCGGTGGGCGCAAACCAACGGATATCGGGATCATTGCCAAACCAGGTCATCTGCCGCTTGGCATAACGCCGGGTGTCCCGGGCCAAAAGAAAAAGGGTCTCGTCCCAATCCCATTCCCCCTGAAGAAACTGGACCATGTGCCGGTAGCCGATGGACTGCATGGCCTTGAGACCTGAATCATACCCCATGGCCAGCAATTTTTCCACCTCGGCCAGCAACCCTTCTTCAACCATCTGCTCCACCCGGAGATTGATCCGTTCGTAGAGCGCGGTTCGTTCGGCCAGTAACCCAAGCTGTAGCACCTTGCTCAAGGCGGGCTGCACCTGCTGCTCGCGGAGATGTTCGCTCCAAGGTTTGCCGGTGGCCTGAAAAATCTCCAGGGCTCGCAGCAGGCGATGGGTGTCGTTGGGATGGATGCGCCCGGCGGATTCGGGGTCGCATCGACCAAGCTCACCGAAAAGCACCGCCCTCCCCTCTTCCAGCAAACGCTGCCGCAGAGTGGCCCGCACCGACTCGGGCACCGGAGGAATCTCGAACAGCCCTTCCAGTAACCCCTTAAGATACAGGCCCGTGCCGCCCACCAGCAGGGGGCGGTTGCCCCGCGCGATGATCTGCCGACATGCTTCGGTGGCGTCCGCGACATAGCGGGCCACATGGTACTCCTCATCGGGATCTACCATATCGAGGAGATGATGGGGTACCCTGGCGCGCTCCTCCGGGGTGGCCTTGGCCGTACCGATGTCCATGTGCCGGTAGATTTGCATGGAATCCAGACCGACGATCTCGCAGGAAAACCGCTCGGCCAGGGCGAGGGAGAGCGCGGTCTTGCCCACGGCCGTGGGGCCGATGAGAATCAGCACGGGTTCGGAGAGGGGCGTTTCTACAACAGAGCCTGCCATGGATTGCGGCGTATCCTTAATATATGACAAAGAAAAGAATTGTTCTTCAGGCTGGTTTCCGGTACAAATACAAGTTTCCAATCCGGCCGAAATACCAGCACCTGCGGGCCGGAAAAACCAGCATTATCAACGAATAAGACATCTATATACCATATATTTAATAAAGGAGAAGATCATGCCCGAGAGAATTTACAACTTCAGCGCCGGACCGTCCACCCTCCCCGAGGAGGTTCTCGCCCAGGCCGCCAAGGACATCGTCAACTTCAACAACAAGGGCATGGGCCTCATCGAGATGAGCCACCGCTCCAAGGATTTCATTGCCGTGGTGGACGAGTGCGAGGCGAACCTCCGCGAGCTGATGAAGATTCCGGCCAACTACAAGGTGTTATTCCTCCAAGGCGGCGCCTCCACCCAGTTCGCCATGATCCCCATGAACCTGCTGGGACCCGGCAAGACCGCCACCTACCTCAACACCGGGGTCTGGGCCAAGAAGGCAATCAAGGAAGCCAAGCTGTTCGGCGACATTAAGGTCGCTTACACCAGCGAGGAGTCCACCTTCAACCATGTGCCCAAGGATACCGACTATACCGTTGATCCGGCCTCGGAATACCTTTACTTCGTAACCAACAACACCATCTACGGCACCCAGTTTCCCACCATGCCCAAGAGCGAGAAGATGCTGATCGCCGACATGTCCTCGGACATCCTCTCCCGCGAATTCGACATCACCCCCTTCGGCATCGTCTATGCCGGAGCCCAGAAAAACATGGGGCCTGCCGGGGTTACAGTGGTCATCATCCGCGAGGATCTGTTGGACCGCGCCCCGGAAAATCTGCCCACCATGTTCAAGTACAAAACCCACGCGGACAACGGTTCCATGTTCAACACCCCCCCCTGCTTTTCCATCTATGTGGTGGGTTTGGTCCTCAAGTGGCTCAAGAAACTGGGCGGCGTCGCGGCCATGGAGAAGATCAACCAGGAGAAGGCGGCTATCCTCTACGCTGCCATCGACGCCACTGATTTCTATCGCGGCCATGCCCAGCCCGGCTCCCGCTCCAATATGAACATCACCTTCAACCTGCCCACCCCGGAGCTGGAGGCCCAGTTCATCAAGGAGGCCACGGCCAAGGGGATGGACGGCCTCAAGGGGCATCGCTCCGTGGGCGGCTGTAGGGCGTCGATCTACAATGCCTTCCCCAAGGCAGGGGTTGAGGCGCTTGTTGCGTTCATGAAAGAGTTTGAGAAGAAGAACAGCTGATTTTCCTCCATTGCAAACCCGATGGTCAGCTGGTTTCCTGCGAAGCCGCTGACCATTTTTTATTTCTGATTACCGAGCAATCTCAGCAGCAAAAGGAACACCTTCGTTCTTCTGTTCATTTTCTTTGCTTGCCCAAAGAAAACGAACCAGCAGCGAAGCGGCGAAGAAAAGGCACCCTGTGTCCCTTGTCCCGCCAAAGGCGGGATGCCCTGTGCTCCTCGATGCTGCCGGGGCTTTGCAAACTCGCTGCGCTCAAACAGTGCAAAGCCCTTTTTCGGCAGTCTCTCCGGTGCTCGGCTGCATGCCAATGGGATTGTAACTGCTATGAAGCATAGGAATTGACGAATAGAGCATGCACTACGAAGGCGCCCACATCATCCGCCCGCCCAGCGAGGCGGACAGCATCATCCTCCAGGTGACGGTGGGTTGCTCCCATAACCGGTGCACCTTTTGCGGCACCTATAAGGAAGAGCGCTTCCGCATCAAGGACTGGGCAATAGTCGAGGCGGACCTGGATTTTGCCGCCCAGTACTGCCACAGGCAATCCCGGGTTTTCCTGGCAGACGGGGATGTCTTGGCCCTGAGTCAACCTCGGTTGGTCGAACTGCTCAGCAAGATCAGGCAACGGCTGCCCTGGGTGAACCGGGTCAGCCTCTACGGCAATGCCAAGGCCATCCGCAACAAGAGCGTGAATCAGCTTCTGGAGTTGAAAGCCCTCGGCTTGCACCGGGTGTACATGGGGTTGGAAAGCGGCTACGATCCGGTCCTTATTGCCATCGACAAGGGCGCGGATGCTGCGCAGATGATCGAAGCGGGCCAACGGGTGAAGGCGGCCAATCTTTTTCTCTCGGTCACCGCCCTGCTTGGCATCGCCGGAGCTGCGCTCTCCCAAGAGCATGCTAAGGCCACCGGTCAGGTGTTGTCCGCCATGGAGCCCAACCAGACCGGCATCCTCACCCTGATGTTGCTTGAAAACACCCCACTCTATCAGCTTAAAAAAGCCGGAGAATTCAAACTCCCCAGCCAACACGGGATGCTGGCCGAGCTGCGCACCATGGTGGAACATCTTGACCTGAAAAAAGGCCAGCTCCAGAGTAACCATGCCTCCAATTACCTGGCGATAAACGCCAGAATGCCCCGGGACAAAGAGGCAGTGCTTGCGGCCATCGACCAAGCCCTGGCCGGGCACACCCGACTCAAACCCGAATATCTGCGAGCCCTGTAATGGAAAAAATCGAACTGAAAAACCTCACCCTGGCCCAGATGCGCGATTGGGTCAAAACCCAGGGTTGGCCAGCATTCCGCGCCCAGCAGATCTTTGCCTGGCTCTACCGCACCGGGATCAGTGAATTTTCGCAGATGACCGACATCTCCAAGGAGGTCCGGGGTAAGCTTGCGGAGATCGCCACGATCAGCCGACTCGCCCCGTCCATGGAGGAGCGCTCCCAGGACGGCAGCGTCAAATATGGCTTCCGCTTGGCCGACGGAGCAGTGATCGAAAGCGTGCTCATCCCCGAGGGGGAACGGTTGACCCTGTGCGTCTCCTCCCAGGTGGGCTGCGCCATGGGCTGCAACTTCTGCCTCACCGGCACTATGGGCTTTGTCCGCAACCTGACCGCAGGCGAGATCGTGGGCCAGGTCCAGGCGATCACCGAGATTGTCCAAGCCCAAGGCAGAAACCGAATCAACAATCTGGTCTTCATGGGCATGGGCGAGCCGCTGGCCAACTTCGACAACCTGATCGACGCCCTCAACATCCTCATGGAGCAGACCGGCCTCGATTTCTCCAGCCGGAGGATCACCATCTCCACCTGCGGCATCATCCCAAAACTCAAAGAGTTGGGCGAGGCGGTGACGGTCAACCTCGCCATCTCCCTGCACGCGGCGGACGACGAAACCCGCACCCAGCTCATGCCCATCAACAAGACCTACCCGGTGGACGAGCTGCTCGCCGCCTGCCGCGCCTATCCCCTGCCCAGCCGCCGCAAGGTCATGATCGAGTACATCATGATCAAGGATCTCAACGATTCCGTGCGCCACGCCCGGCTGCTGATCAAAAAACTGCACGGGTTGAGCTGCAAGGTCAACCTCCTGCCCTACAACGAGAACAAAACCTTCCCCTACCAAAGCCCCGCCCGCGAGCAGGTGGAGCAGTTCCAGCAAACCCTGCGAAATTCCGGTATCACCGCCCTGATCCGTGAGTCCCGAGGTGGGGATATCTCTGCAGCTTGCGGTCAGCTTGCCGCCGAAGCGGACGAAGAAGATTAGGCCAAACCCATGCCCTACCCTTCCCCACCACTGATCAGATATTTGAAATAGTGATAAAATGATAACCCTGAAAAAAGCACCAGCAAGATCAGCGACAGCTTAATCGTCAACCGTTGGTAGCGATCAACCACTCCGCCCAGCCCGACCTTGTTCCGCACCAGCCCGGCGAAGGCCGCGCTAGCACCGAAGAACGCAGCCGGTATCAAAGCTCCATACAGAGCAAAGCCGAAATAATGATACTCCGGCTTAAGGATGCAGAACGGGCATTTATGGTAGGGCATGGCATAGACATAGGATGAGATCACGGTGGTGATCACCACCAGGGAAAGTCCGAAAAACCAGAGCCAGCCCGCAGCATAGAGCCCCGCCAGCCAGGTCCGCCACCGCCGCAATAATCCCCACCCCACCGCCGCAAGTCCGACAATGGAACCGATAAAGGCCATGAGTAACCCCTGTTGCGAATAACCGGTCATCAGATTGGTGCCGCCGCCGGTGCTGTCGCCGAAGACCACGGCACAACAGGATGTAATGATATCCGGCTTGATCCCGGCGATATACAGGGTTTGCAGGGTGACATCGAGCAGAAGCATCGGTAGCAGCAAGAGCAGGGCCAGATATTTGATCCGCACCAGAGGGTAGTACTCCGAACGGATATCCAATTGATGAAGAAGAATCCAGAAACCGTAGAAGAAAACCCCGAACAGCTTGACCAAAAGAGTGGGCATGCCGTAAGGATTGGCCAGCAATGCGCCGGTGGCGCACATGGCCCCAACGATGACCTGGCAAAACTCATCGGCTGCCAGCACGAAGAGGATCAGGGTGATGATCTGAAAGCCCAGGCCGTAGGCGACCAAGGTGGAAGAGAGCCAGATCTCGTTTTCCAGCCTGATCTGCCGGTTGCTGTCGCTGCCTGGCTCCCAGAAACGCAGAACCCGCACCGCTGTTTTTCCGGCCACCGCGCCAAGCACCAGCACCACCAGGCTACAGAGGCTTAAGGCCAGACTCCAGGGGTTAAGGAACATGGACTCTGCCATCCTTAATGGTGACGGTCCGGTCAATGGCTGGATGCTCAAAAACCAGGGGGTCGTGGGAGGCAATGACAATGGTTTTGCCCGCAGCCTTCAGCTGCTGCATGATCTCCATGAATTCCCGACTAAGAGCCGTGTCGAGATGGGCTGTGGGTTCATCGGCCAGGATGATGGGCTGGTTGTTGATCAGCGCCCTGGCAATGGCCACCCGTTGCAGCTCGCCGCCGGAGATTTGCCCGGCCGGAAACTGGGCTCGATGGCTGATACCAAAGCGCTCCAGAAGCTCATGGGCCCGGAGCTTGCGTTCTTTGGGTGGCACGCCCAGCGGCAGCAGGGGCAGGGTGATATTGTCCAACACCGTAAGTTCAGGGAGGATATTGAAACGTTGGAAGATAAAACCGATGGTCCCCCGCCGATGCAGGGTGAGAAAACGGTCCGGGAGCCGGGCCAGCTGCCGGCCGGCAATGGCGGCCTTGCCGCTGGTGGGCGGAAAGATACAGCCGATGATGGCCAGCAGGGTGGACTTTCCCGAACCGCTTGGCCCCTTGAGGCAGACCATACTCCCCTGCTCCACGCCAAGATCGATGTCGCTCAGGGCTCGCACCTCGTTGGCCCTCCCCTGATTGTAAATCTTGCTCACCCCGGAAAGTTCGATCAGCATCTCATCAGCCTCCCAGCGCCGAGTCGGCAGGAACCGTGGCGCTGCGCCAGGCCGGAATCACCGTGGCCGCCAGATAGGGAATCACGGTGAAGGCGAGGATCAGCAGGATGTCCCCTGCCGCCATCCTGGGGAGAAGATGCAACTCCGGCCGGAGCACGGACCAGCCCATGAGCACCGGGCGGAATAGGGAGGCGGCAAAGTAGACCACATGAATGTAGGCTGCGGTCATCCCCACCATGCAGGCCATGCCGGAGACGATCACTGATTCCCAGAACCGCACCGCCAGGATATCGCTGGTTTCCCAGCCCAACACCTTGAGGATGGCGATCTCCCGCCGCTCTTCCGGAGAAAGCCCGGAGGCCTTGTCCCAGGCCAGGATGACAAAGGCCGCCAGGGCAGAAAGCAGGCAGATGGAGCCGAAGCCGCTGCGCCAGCCAAAGACCACCTGGTAGGTTTTTTGGATTTGGGGCCTGGTCAGCACCCGGACCCCAGGCAAGGCTGCAGAGATTTTGCGAGCAATGGTGTCGATCTCTTTGGGGTTGGCCACGTAGACGCAGAGGTCGGTGACCATTCCGGCGGGGATCCCGTAAAGATCGCGGGCATCGGTAAGCCCCATGACAATAAGATCGTTGGTCAGGATATCGGTGTCCCGCGAGAACTCGCCGCTGACCTCAAAGGGTTTCAGGGATAGATCCGGCCGGAACAGGGAGAATGTCGTGCGTCCTTCAAGGTCCAGGGCTTTTTTAATGGAATGCCCGATAACCACCCTGCCCTGCTCTTCAGGACTTGGCATCCTGCCACCGGCCAGAGCCGTATCGAGACGACCGCCTTCCGGCATCTCTTCGACATTCATCCCCATGACCGTGTAATTGGCCAGACGGACCTCGTCAAAATAATAACCCCAGATCCGCGGAACCACCCTGCGGATGCCGAAGATTTCGCTAAGTCGGTCCATGTAGGCCAGGGGGATGGCTTCCTGACGACCGGCGGACATCTTTTGCAGGGTAATCTCCGGGGTATAGGCCAGCACCTGCTTTGCCTTGTCGGAAAGGGATTGGGTCACCATCTGGAAGGAGGCCAGCAGGAAAATAACTGCGGCAAAGACCAGCAGCACGCTGATACTTTTCATCCGGTGCCGCCACAGGGAAGAGAGGGCATAATCCAAGATGTTAAGCTGTTTTTCGAGATTGTGTTGAGCCATAGTCGGTCTCAGTGCGGCGGCAGCCAGAAGGCGCCGGTGGGAAAATGTTCGATGGCCCCGGGATGATCCATAAAGGGGGCCACTGCGTCGCTCACTGCCGGATGCCGGGTGTAGCGGGCCTCGGTGGATACGGCCAGATCGGTGAGCCCCAGGCCGCTGGTGGCCACCTCCAGTTGGGCAAGGTTCACATCCTCACCCTTGCGTCGGTTTAGGCCATCGACATAGAGAGCGCCATCTAGGGCCAGCAACAGGCCCAGAAGCAGGCTAAAAACAAGCGCGGGCCGCATCGGCTTAGCGCATCATCTGGCCGTGGCGCATGGACTGCACCAACGACTCGGTGATTTCATCAAAGCGCACAACCTTGGTTCCTTTGTGATCCTTGCGAAAATTTTCTGCGGCAGCCGCAGAGCTAAAGGGGATGAACTCGTGGCCCATGGGTCCGTAAACATCACTGCCAACGACATACCAGGCCGTGCGGCCATCGATCCAGGCAAGGGTGTAGTAGTCTTTAACCCAAATTTCCAGGACCTTCTGCCCGGGCGCACCGAAGGAGTCCGGATTGAAAGAGAAGGCCATCAGGTCTTTGACCCCGTCGAAAAACTTTACGGTGCCGTTGCTCAGTCGGGCCTGGGTTATCCAGTTCGGATATTTGGCGACAAACATCCCGCAGACCGGACAGCGATCCTGGGGGGGAATCTCCTTGCTGGGCTGGGCCAGAAGCGGATTCGCCATCAAAAGACAGGAAAGGAGGCATGCGGAAAACACCCACTTGCGGGTAAGACATTTTTTGAGAGATGTTCGTATCATTTTCTGGCAACCTGCTAATTTATGGTTGTTTTGCTTTATCTTTGCCGAGATATGCACCCAGGAGATTTTTCAGCTCTGCCTCGCTGACCCCTCCGAGCATGGCGGCAATAATCTTGTGGTCTGGGCTGATAATAATGGTCTGCGGCTCAACCTTGATATTGTATCGGCTCGAAATCGACCCGTCCTTGTCGATGAGCACCGGAAAACCGATCTCCAGGTCAGCCACAAACTGGCGCACTGTGGCCTCGTCGGAATGCCGGTTGATATAGACCACCCGTAACCCTGCTTCCTTGTACTTCTCAAAGTACTGATTAAAGATTGGGGTATCGGCCCGGCAAAATTTACAATCCGTGGACCAGAACCGGAGAATGACCGGTTGCCCTTGGTATCCGGCGAGAGAGAGAGGGTGTCCACTCAGATCGGTCCCGGAAAAATCAGGGGCCGAATCACCGATTTTCAGTTTCTTTGCGGCCGAATCACCGCCGGAACAGGCGGCCAGGACAAAGAGCATGGAGCAGAGCAGAAACAGTGGGACGGTCTTTTTTAGCATTATAGGACCCGACGCAGTCTGGGGATTTCAAAAATATCAGGCAGCCTGACTGGAGAGAACGCCCTGGCGCATGGAAAAAACCCTGGCGCTCTTTTGGGTGGCAGCAAGATCGCTGTTGTGGGTCACGACCACAAAGGTTGTTCCCTGTTCATTATATCTTCTGAACAGTCCCAGGATATCCTTTTCTGTTTCTTCATCCAGGTCCCCGGTGGGTTCGTCGGCCAGGATAATATCCGGACAGTTGATGAAGGAACGGGCAATGGCGACCCGTCGTTGCTGGCCGCCGGAGAGTTGGGAGGGAAAGGCCTTGGCCTTATCTGCTAAACCAACCTGGGCAAGGATATCCAGGGCCAGATCACGGCTGCCCGCAGGATTCTGGCTAAAACTCAAGGGCAGCAGGATGTTTTCCATGACCGAAAGGGTGGGAATCAGGCTGGCGAACTGAAAGATAAAACCGATCTTGCTGTTGCGCATGGTGGAGAGAGCCCGGTCGGATTGCTGCCAATTTTCCACCCCATCAATATATACCTGCCCGCTGTCCGGGGAGGTCAAGCCGCCGATCAGGCTTAAGAGCGTTGTTTTTCCCGAACCGGAATGGCCGAGAATAACAAGGAAGTCCCCTTTGTTCACGGAAAGGTTCGCTGTGTTGACGGCGTGTACCATGGTGGTTTCCACCGGATAGGTCTTGGTGAGATCCTTGCATTCGATGATCACGGTTTTCCCCATTGTAAAATTGAGTATGCGGTCATGGCAGGAGGTCGAAAAGTCAAAAAAAGCCCTTAAGTATATCTCCTGCAAAATTATTTGCCTCTGCCTAAAAATCAGGTTGCCAATATACCACCGAGTGGTAATATCGTAAACCTCAATGCGGCATTTTGTCGCATGGCATTTTGTCGCACCAGCGAAATCAGCCTTGAACAAGATCGGTGAGCTGACCGCGTTGTCCAAGGTTATTATAAGTGAACAGACAGCCACCAGCTGTCGGATGTCGGCATGATCCAACGACTTGCAGGCATTTACAACGAGGAGAAAACAATGCGATTCACCAAAGCTACCTGGCGCAACTCTCTGATCACCGGCACCCTCGCCCTTGGCCTGTTGGGCGCTGCAACCGCCAATGCGGCAGACTATGCAGGCACCGCTTACATCGCCGGCATGGGCGGCCATTTTGCCAAGGCCGTGTTCAAGATCGACCCCAAGGCAGAGACCCCCATCACCCTTGACTCCTTGGACAAGGTTGACATCGGCGATGGCAAGACCCATCCTTTCCATGATGCCCGCATCGACAACAAGGACCGCAATATCATCTACTGGTCCACCTACAAGCCGGATCATGCCGCCAACGAGTCTTACCACTATGGCAAAAGCGACCTGAAGACCGAGAAAGTCCTGGTTGACAATACCTTCCCGGTTCCTAAAGAGGTTATGAACACCAAGTCAGGCTACTGCGCTTCCGCCCAGACCAAAGACTACTATATGCCCATCTCTATGAACAAACCGGGCTACATCACCATCATCGACAAGAAGACCATGAAGATCAAGCACAACATCTTCTTTGATGGTACTGAAGCAGACGTCAAGGGCGGCGTTAAGTACACCCACGGCATCAACTCCCCCGACATGAAGGAAATCCTCATCACCATGAACGAGTCCAACTCCGCTCCGAACAACAAGGAGATGGGCGAGGTTATCGGCAAGATGCACATGTTCGTCCTTGATGCCAAGGCGCTTGAGCAGGGCAAGATCAAGGTTCTGCGTAAGGGTGTGGCAGACGGTAATTTCAAGTCCACCGTCAGCTTCCGTCAGTACTACTCTCCGGATGGCAAGTATATCGCCAACGCCACCGGCGACATCCTTTTCCTGATCGACGCCAAGACCCTGAAGACCGTAGCTTCCTTGACCATGGATAAGATGGAAGAGACCCACGATGCCATCTTCACCCCGGACAGCAAGTATGTAATGATCACCACCCGGACCAAGACCATCTTGCCGGGCTGTGTCGATCCCACCAAACCTTCTGACAGCGAGTGGCGTATGGACGGCCAGGTTCGTCTCTTTGATGTTGCCACCAAGAAACTGGTTGGCAAAGCAACCTCTACCTGCCTCAAATGCCATGACGAGCAGATCGGCACCGGCGATGAAGCACCGCATGCCGTACTCTGCGGTCTTGATGTAAACTGGGGTGCAGCGAAGAAGGCTGCAGCAAAGAAGAAATAAGTTTTCTTCATCAGCTTTTTGTTCTATAGAAAACCGGGGGGCTACAGCCCTCCGGTTTTCCTGTTTAATAAACCCGACAACTTCCTCTCTACAGCCCAAAAAAACTATGACACATCGCAACGCGCACACCATCATCGCCATTGCCTGGAAAGGCGTCACTCGAAAATTGTTCCGCAATCTTGTCTTGATGCTGGCGGTTGCCCTGCTCGTCGCCCTGCTGACCTTTGCCATGCTCTTTAACAAAGCGGTGGAAGAGGATATCGAGTCGGCAAGTAAACGGCTGGGGGCGGATATTGTCATCGTACCCGTCGAGGCGAAGGGGAGCGCCGAGGAATTCATCCTGGAAAGCAAGGTCAAGAGCTTTTACATGGATAAGTTCGTCTTCGACGACATCAGCGAGTTGCCGGACATCAAGCAGGCGACCTACCATATCTACCTGAACACCCTCTCCTCCGGTTGTTGCAGTATCGATGAGGGCCAGGTCATTGTTTTCGATCAGGACAAGGATTTTGTGATCGCTCCCTGGTTGGAGACCGGGCCCAAGCGCCTGGAACCAGGGCAGGTGTATGTGGGGAGCTATGTCAACGAGTATCTCGGCCTGATCAATACGGCCAGCCTCTTTGGAAAAGGGGTCAAGGTGGTGGGGCATCTCCAGCAGACCAGCACCGGACTTGACCATGGGGTGTTCATGCGCATGGACGATCTGAACAAGATCTCTCCCGAGGCAACGGGGGGATATAAACCAGGGAAAATCTCCATCATCTTCATCAAGGTCAAGGATGGGGTTTCACCAGGCAAGGTGGTGGCCGAGATCCGCAAGATCAACCCCACCGTCGGGGTGATGACCAGGGGCGACATCGGCGCCGACGTTCGGAATACTCTCAAGGACATCCTCCGGGTATTTTCCATAACCATCCTTATCTCCTCGCTTCTCGCCCTGCTCCTCGCCTGGTCAACCTTCACCGTGCTTGCCAACGAACGGCGGCGCGAGGTCGGCATTCTTCGGGCCATCGGCGCCCACCAGAGTCACATCATGAAGATCTTCCTGGCCGAGGCGTTGCTGATCAGCGGTATGGGTGGTGTTGCCGGAGTGATCATGGGCCACTCCCTGATCCATTATCTGGCCAAGGACTTCACCCTGCTCCGTAAACTCGGCGCAGTTTCGACCTTTACCACCGGCAACATCAGCATCGGGCTCATAGCCATGGGAGTCGGCATCGCCATTTGTCTGATCGGCGCAGCCATCCCCATTCTCCGCCTGGCCCGGATGGAACCGTTGCTGGCGATCAAGGAAGCGTGAATTAGCTGTTAGCTATCAGCTACCTTACAACGCATATTTTGCCGCATATCCCCGGGGCGTGACCATGAACCCCTGCCAGGTAAAGGTCATGGAGTTGCCGACGATGATGGTGGTCTGCATGTCGATCTCGCTCTCCAGCATCTTTCCCAGGGTGGTGAGCACGATCCGTTCATTCTCGCGGGTTGCGGCGGTGACGATGCCCACCGGGGTTTCCGGTGGGCGGTGGGCCAGCAGGATTTCGCGGGCCTTAATGATGTGCTCGGCCCGTTTCTTCGATTTTGGATTATAAATCACCACGACAAAGTCCGCCCCCGCTGCGGCCTCAAGCCGCCGCTCTATCTTTTCCCAAGGGGTCAGCAGGTCGGAAAGGCTAATCGCGGCGAAATCATGCATGAGCGGCGCGCCCAAGCGGGCGGCGCAGGCATTGAGCGCGGCAATCCCGGCGATGACCTCGATCTCCACACACACGTTCTGCTCCCTGGCCATCTCAAAAACCAGTCCGGCCATGGCATAAATGCCTGGGTCGCCTCCGGAAACCAGGGCCACGATGCGGCCTTCCGCCGCCAGGTCCAGCGCCTTGCGGCAGCGGTCAACTTCCTTCATCATCTGGGAGGCGATCACCTCCTTGCCCACAAGAAATTCAGGGATCAAATCAAGATAGGTCTGATAGCCGACGATTACCTCGGCTGCACCGAGGGCCTCGCCTGCCGCAGGGGTCATATGTCTTGCGGAGCCCGGTCCTGTTCCGACAACGTACAGTTTACCCTTGCCACCGCCATGGTTACATTGTGCCATTTTCTTTTCCCAACCAATAAATCGTTACTCTGTGCGCTGAGCAGGGCAGCGGGTTCGGCCACGCCGATCGCGCCAATATTCCGCAGTGCTGCCTCGGAAACCGTTACATTCTCTACCCTGTTCAACTCTTCCTTGCTGAAAAAATCAATTCGCCAACCCTGCTCGGCGGCAAATGCCAGCAGGCCCGCCTCGTCATGCTTGAGATCGATGGAGGCCAGGTTGCGGATGCTCAATTGGGACAGGCCATGCGCTGCGCATAGCTCCTCACAGGCTTGCCTGAGTTCCGCTACGGGAACCCCACGGTTGCACCCCACCCCGACCACCAGATTTTTTGGGCGGAAGACCACTGCCGTGCCATCATCGCCGATATACGATGAAATCACGATATCAGCCCGCTCCGGCCCATCAATCGCCACCAATCCCTGGGGCAGCGAGGCAACAGCTACCTCGGAGAAAATCCTGAGGCTGCCGCTGTTGACCAGCTTGGCGCTGGCTTGGGTCAAATTTTCCTTGCTCTCACAGGCAAGATCCTGCTCTCTGGCCCAAAGATCAAGAGCAGCAAGCCCCAAGGTGTCGGAGGCGGTAGTGATCACCGCCTCGCCGCCAAGCATTGCCGCCACCCGCCGGGCCAGATCGTTGCCGCCGCCCAGATGGCCGGAAAGCAGGCTGACGGCATGATGCCCTTTTTCATCCATAACCACCACGCAGGGGTCGTGCTCCTTGCCTTGCAGGAGCGGGGCAATAGCCCGCACCACAATGCCGGTGGCCATGATACAGACAAAGCCGTCCATTTCCTGCCAGTGTTGGGCCAGAGTCTGGACCACCCCGTGCTCCTGCGGCAGCACCAGAGCCTCCGGTATTTTCTCTGCCAAATCAGCAGCCAACCTCCTGCCGCCATCGGTTATGGCGAGGATCCCGATCTTCATAGCTTACTGGGCCGCATCCCGAAAACCATGGCCAAAATGCCGGTCATAGAGCTTGGACAGGGCCGGAGGCGGACAACCGCCGTTAGCACTGCTGGCCAGCACCTCCCCCACCGCGATGATCGCGGTTTTGGTGACCCCCGCCTCCTTGACTTGGGCAGCAATGGTGGCAAGGGTTCCCCGGATGATCCTCTCCTCAGGCCAGCTCACTTTTTCGACCACGGCCACCGGAGTCTCCTGCGGGTAGCCGCCGCTAAGCAACTCGGCCACGACCTGCTCAATCATGCCAACACTGAGCAGGATCAGCATGGTGGCCTGATGGCTTGCCAGTGATACCAGACTTTCCTTCTCCGGCACCGGGGTCCGCCCTGCCCTTCGAGTGATGATCACGGTCTGCGAGACCTCGGGCAGGGTCAGCTCGGTGGCCAGGGCTGCGGCGGTGGCCATGGCAGAACTCACCCCAGGCACGACCTGGAAAGGAATCTCTGCGGCGACCAGGCGGGAAATCTGTTCGTTGATGGCCCCATAGATCGAGGGGTCGCCGGTATGGAGGCGGACCACTCTTTCCCCCTGCTGCCAGGCGCTGGTCACCAGAGTCATCACCTCGTCCAGGTTCAAGCCTGCGGAATTATGTACTCTAGCCGTCACCCCGGCAAGTAAGGCCTCGGGCACCAGACTGCCGGTGTAGACAATGCAATCAGCCTCCCGCAACAACCGCTGGCCCTTGACCGTAATCAATTCCGGGTCTCCGGGGCCGGCCCCCACGAAATGGATGGGAAAACGTTTCATCATTACTTCCTCACAATGATGGTGGAAAAGTAATGGGGTGGCTCATGGAGGGCGGTGGTCAAATCGCGCCTGATCCGCTGACCGTTTTGGCTCGTGCGCTCGACCAGCACGGCCTTGTCGAGAAGATTCATCTCCGCCAGCAGCGGCACCAGCCGGTCCATGACCCGGTGCACCTTCATGAGGACCACCGAGTCAAATTGCTCCAAGGTTTCCCGCAAGCGACCATTCTCAAAGGTGGCGGGAATAACCACCAGCCGGTCGTCCCCCAGGCAGAGCGGCTGGCCGGCTGCCGCCGCAGAGGCGCCGATGGCGGAGACCCCTGGAATGATCACCACCGGCAGATCAGGGGCCAGGGTAAACAGGGTTTCGCAGACATAGAAACCGGTGCTGTAAATGGCCGGATCTCCAAGAGTGGGAAAGGCCACATCCCGGCCAGCCTGTAAATGACCAACAATCTGGGCTGCGGCCGCATCCCAGGCCATTTTCACCTCGGGGTCTGGAGTTTGTCCCATGCGGACCTTTTTCATGGGAAAATGGTGGGTGATGATCTCTTTGTTGCCGCGATCTACCACCCCCTCTGCGATCCCCAGGGCGGTACTCTCGCCGTCCTTTTTCGCCGCAGGCGCGAGCCACACCCCGCATCGCTCCAAAATCCGCACCGCCTTGAGAGTCATAAGTTCCGGATCGCCCGGCCCCACGCCAACTACATACAATGTTCCCTTCATTTTCTACCTGTCATAACGGTTATGGGATTCAAGACCCTTCCTGGTTCTGTCTCCGGAAAAGTCGTTCGTTCAATCTGCACTCGGGTCAGCTCAACCTTTAGCCCGTGCGCGGCCATGCATTGCGGCGCTTCAGCCACGGTCTGGCCGGTTACTCCGTTGACCACCAGCCTGCCCCCGGCTGGTAGACGATCAGCCGCCTCGCCGATGATGGCCGATAATTTGCCGCCGCTGCCGCCGACAAAGACCCGGTCCGGGTCCGGCAGACCGCATAACACCGCGGTGACCTCACCCTGGATGGGGATGATGTTATAACAACCGAATTGCCGAATATTGCGTTTCACATTGGCAACGGCCTCGGAATGCTGGTCAACGGCAAAGACGGTCAAATTCGGATGCAAACTGGCCGCAGTAACGGAAATGGAGCCGCTGCCAGCGCCCAAATCCCAAAACACCCCGGTACTCGGTAGCCGCAGAGCGTGCAGGCTCACAGCCCGCACCTCATCCTTGGTGATCAGCCCCCGGCTATGGGCAATCTCTGCCTCGGTAAGCCCGAACATCGGGATGCCCTCTGCCGCCAGAGTCGGTCGGGTCACAATCAGCACATTCAGCTCGGCA
>JBAZCG010000024.1:0-36223 GCA_041671085.1 Desulfurivibrionaceae bacterium
GACGCTCTTCCGATCTTTTGTGTACAACATAGCACAATGTGGACGCAGGAGGCAATCTTTCAATTATTCCAGAATGTCGGGTTAGGGGGGACCGACGGGGCGTTGCGGAAAAAAAATCGCTGATTGTTTCTTGTTGCTGGATGCAAGCGTGAGGGGCGTGACGGGCGTTACCGGTCGCTTGTTTTTTTGTCAAGAACGAGGGGCGTGGTCGAGGATCACTGAGCGGAGAGCTGCTCGAAGATCTGCTCTTTCATGTCGATGAGGTCGTCGGGTCCCAGGTGCAACTCTTGCAGCACGTTTTCGTTGATTTCGCTCCAGTCCTCCGGATCCCATTCGCCATCGATAATCCGGTCCATCAATCCGATGGAATAGCCAAAGGTGTAAGCGATGTAGTCGGCAATCTTGAGGAGGGAGATGAGCTTGGCCGGTACGGCACCAAGCCCGGCGAGGTTGGAGGTGTGGTGGTGGATTAACGTCTTGCACACCGCATCGGGAAGCGACCAGGTTTTGGCCATCAGTCCTCCGACCACGCAGTGATCGGAACCGACCACTGCATCCTCATCTTGGATGATGTCGCGCTTATGACTGAGGGCGGCATGGGTGAAGGCCTGGTACTCCGGACTGCGTTTCAGCAGCATCGGGATGGCGCAGTCATGGAACAGGCCGGTCATATAGGCCATGTCCGGGGTGATGTCTTCCGCGCCCAGGATGCCGCGTAGGGTTTTGGCCAGGGACTCGGCTGCCACAGCCGTGTGCAGGGAATGATCCCAGAAAATTTTGTCTGTCGCGGTACCGCCGCCCAGAGCATCTTGCAGGCAGGCGGTGAGTACCACCTTGCGGAAATTTTCCAGCCCCATGTAAGTGAGGGCCTTGACGATGGATTCGCACTTGCTGGCCAGGCCGAAAAAAGGGGAATTGATGACGTTGATGACCTTGGCGCTTATCGCTGCGTCCTGGGTTACCAGATTGGCGATGCGCGCGAAGTTGGGATGTTCGACCCGCATTTCCTTGTTGATTTCGATGACGATGGTGGGTTGGGCCGGCAGCTTGATTTTGCTGACGATCTGCTTGGCGTGCTCAAGGCGTTGGGCGTTGAAATCAATGGTGGTCATGGTGTGCGCATCCGTGCGGTTTTTATATGACAGGCGGGGCTTCTAGCCGACTAATCTATTTGAAAAAGGTTAGCATGTTTAGAGTTGCTTGCGAAGAAAAAAATGGGCAATGGTTGAGGAGCTGGACCTCGGGAATATGCTCAGTCGCGATCCGGTTGTGGGGTGCTCCGACTGTGTCTGCGGCGGCGCAGCCATTTGTATCCTTCATGGCTCAGGAGAAGCGCCACCGGAAAAGGCAGTAATATCCAGAGGTCGCCCGGCGGCACATGGGCGGTGTTGAACACCTTTTGTACCGGGGCCACGTTGAGGAGGGTCCAGACCCAAATCAGATTGACCGCCATGCCGACCAGCATCAGACGGTTGGAAAAAATCCCCAGGCTGAAGGCGGAGAATTCCCAGCTCCGCATGGTCCAGGCATTGAACATCTGGCAGGAAACCACGCCCAGCAGGGTCATGGTCATGGCCTGTCGATGCAGCAGCGGATCGGCAAGAACCACGGTCCCGTATTGCCAGCCGTGCAGAAGCAGGAAGGAGATAAAGGCGGCCATGGCTGCGGTGGCCTCGATAAGCCCCAGGAAGAAATAGCCCCGCTGGAACACCTCCCAGTCGAGGATCTTTTCCTCTCTGCCCACCGGCGGCCGGTTCATGATATTCTTTTCCGGCCTTTCGCAGCCCAGAGCCAGGCCGGGCAGCATGTCCGAGCCGAGATCGATGGAGATGATCTGAATCACCGAGATCGGCAGCGGGATTTTCAGGAAGAATTGCAGGATATAGGGCAGAATCTCCGGGGCATTGTGGGAGAGGATGTAGGTAACGAATTTCTTGATGTTGAAATAGACGGTCCGGCCTTCCTCAATGGCGATGACGATGGAGGAGAAGTTGTCATCGAGCAGCACCATGTCCGCCGCTTCCTTGGCGACCTCGGAGCCGGAGAGGCCCATGGCGATGCCGATGTCGGCCTTTTTGAGGGCGGGCGCATCGTTGACCCCGTCGCCGGTCATGGCCACCACCTCGCCGAGGCTCTGAAGAGCCGTGGCGATGCGCAGCTTCTGGCTGCTGGCCATGCGGGCAAAGAGGACGGTTTCTTTGGCAAGGATTTCTTCCAGTTGGTCATCATTCATGCCTTCCAGCTCCGGGCCGGTGATAACCCGGTCGTGCTCCATGCCGATTTGTCCGGCAATGGCTGCGGCGGTGCTGGGATTGTCGCCGGTGATCATCATGGTCCGGATGCCGGCACCCTTGCAGGTTGCCACGGCCTCGGCCACCCCGTGGCGCGGCAGATCCATGATGGCGGCCAGGCCCAGTAGGGTCAACCCTTCCTCGTCCGCCTTGTCGTTACGGGCGATCACCAGCACCCGCAGAGCCTGGCTCTCAAACTCCTTGGCTTGGGCAAGGGCGGCCTCATTTGCCGCATCGGTGAAGGGCTGCACCGAGTCATCATCGGCCAGGTAGGAGGTGCATTTGGGCAGCAGCGCCTCCACCGCGCCCTTGGCAAAGAGCCAGGTTTTCTCTCCCTCCTGATACACGGATGACATCATCTTGCGCTCGCTGGTGAAGATGAATTCCTGGACCTTTTTCATGGCCGGCGGGCTGATCCCCTTTTTGCGGGCTGCGGCTACAAGGGCCAGTTCGGTGGGGTCGCCGTGCAACCCTTCTTCGTCGATTTTGGCGCGGCAGTTGAGGAGGCCGGCGGTGAGCACGGCGGCAAGACGATTTTCCGAGGTATCGTTGGACCGGTCAAAGGAGAAATCTCCCGGTTCGTGGTACCCTTCCCCGGAGATGGCAACCTGTTCTCCGCCTGCCAGCCAGAGGTGGGTTAAGGTCATCTCGTTTCTGGTCAGGGTGCCGGTTTTGTCCGTGCAGATGACCGTGACGCTGCCCAGGGTTTCCACGGAATCGAGGTTTTTGATCAGGGCATTGCGTCGGGCCATGCGCTGGCTGGCCAGGGACAGCGACAGGGCAATGGTCGGCAGCAATCCTTCCGGCACATTGGCGACAATAAGGGCGATGGCAAAGGTCGAGGCGAGCACGACTCCCTTGCCGGAGAACAGGCCAAGGGCGAAAAAGAAGCAGCCCATTCCCAGGGCAATGATCGTGAGGATGCGGGTGATGTGGATGATCTCCCGCTGCATGGGGGTGATGGCCTTGCGCACGTTTTTAGTCAGGCTGGCGATTTTGCCGAACTCCGTGGCATTGCCCGTGGCGCTGGCCACCCCGACCCCGCTGCCGGAAAGCACGGTGGTCCCGGCAAAGATCATGTTTTTGGCGTCCAGAGCCCGTTTTGCCTCGCCCGGCAGGAGAGCGCGGGCCACCGGGGCTGATTCACCGTTGAGGGAGGAGAGGTTGAGATAGAGAGAGTTTGCCTCGATGAGAATCCCATCCGCCGCGACCTTGTCCCCCTCTTCCAGAAGCATGATATCGCCGGGGACAATCTCGCGGGCTGTGGTTGCAACAATTTTGCCCTCCCGGCGCAGGGAAACCTTGGTGGGCATCAGTTTGAGCAGCTCCTCCATGGCTTTATCCGCCCGGTATTCCTGCCAGAAGGTGAAGGTGGCGTTGATGATCACTGCGCCGAGGATGGCGTAGCCCAGGACATCGTTGCCTTGCCCCGGATCATAATGGTTGGCGACAAAGGAAAGAAGGGCGGCCACCTCCAGGAGAATGGCGAAAAAATTGCTGTACTGGCTCAGATAGGCAAGAGAATAGTTTTTCTTCGCCGCGGTTGCCAGTTCGTTGGCACCGAACTCCACGAGCCGCCGCGCCACCTGGTCGGCGGTCAGGCCGTTTTCCGAGGTTTTCAGGCGGAGGAAGAGATCCTTATGGTCGAGGTCGAAGAGCTGCATCAATTTTTGTCCCTGGCGTAGAAGGCGATGGTGTTGACCGGCGTGTGCCAAAAGAGCCTTTCCATGGGGTTTTCCCGGAAAAATTCTGGAAACTGGGAAAGCCTCCTGCCTCCGATGATCATGAGCTGGAAATCATGGCGGGCCAGGTGGTGGAGGATCTGGTCAACCTCCCCGGAGGTTAGGGCGTGTTTGATGGTAAGGGGGATATCCAGGAGCTTCATGGCGTTGGCATAGTGGCTCAGGCGGGTGTTGATTTTTTGGAACAGCATTCTGGTGGTATGAGTGTCCATGGCGGCCAGCCTGCGTCTGTTCGTGGGATGAATGCTGTATATCTCCGTCGCCGCACCAAAGGCCTTGGCCAGGGAGCTGAAAAAGGCGAATTTTTGGGCGGAGAGTCGGTCTTCCCTGATGGGGAGCAGGATGTTTTCGGTTACGAAAACCGCATTCACATGGGCGACCCGGACCACGGCCAGATTGGCTGGCAAGGACAACCGGCTCAGCTTTTCGCTGAGCGAGTTATGGAAAAACCGGTTTTTCTTTTTCGTCCTGGTGCTGCAGAAGAGGGTGTCGGTTCTGTTTGCGGCAAGATATTTTCGGATGGCTTCCGTCGGTTCTCCGGTCAGGAAAACCCGTTCGGTCTTGACCCGGTAATGGGTGGCCGCCTCTTCGGCCTCTGCCATGCTCAGTTCCACCTCCTCCCGGCGGTCAGTGGGGTTGAGCACATGGAGCAGGCAGAGGGTGTAGTCAAAGAGCGCGGCGTAGCGCAGGGCATAGAGCGCCGCGACATCCGAGGAAACAAGACCGTTCATCGCAGCAATGATTTTCATGGCAGGGAATCTCCTGTTTGTGGCCGGGGAAGGCCTAAGGCTCACGTCAGGTTCTGAAAAATATTTTTCAGGCCGGAGGTGATGAACTCCACTGAAATGGCCGCCAGGATAAGACCCATGATCCGGGTGATGATGTTGATCCCGGTTTTGCCGAGCTTCTTGGCAATGTAGGGCGCGGCCAGCAGGGAAAGAAAGATGGCTAGGCCGATGAGGAGAATGCCCGCGCTGGTAATCAGATAGGCCAAGGGACCTTTGGCCTTGTAGGCGTAAACGATAACCGTGCTTATGGCCCCCGGCCCGGAGAGCAGAGGGATGGCCAGGGGCACCACGGCGATGGTTTCGCGGTCCGAGGTTTCTTCGGCTTCATCGCTGGTATGCGCGGTGCGGCTTGTCTTGGCCTGGAGCATGGAGGTGGCCATGAGCAAGAGGAGAATGCCGCCACCCACCCGGAAGGAGTCGATGGAAATCCCGAAAAAACGGAGGATGAACTCGCCGCTGATCAGGGTCACCAGCAGAATGGCCACCACGGCAACCGGAGTGATTCGGACGATTCTGGCCCGGTCTTCCGGGCGGTAGCCGTCGGTGAGGCTGATGTAGATAGGGATCGCGCCAATGGGATTGACGATGGCTAAGAGGGAGATGATGAATTTTATGTGTTCTGAAAAATCGAACATGGATGTTACATCCTGTGGGATCGTGTGTTTTACAGGCTCTTCCGGCAAGGAAGCCGGGAGGCTTTTTCTCCATTGTATAGGGGAAAGTCGAGCAGTGCAAACAGGGAGATGGATTGAGGGAAAAAAGAAGGGCGGGGAATAAAAAAGGCCCCCGCATCAGCGGGGGCCTTTGGGTGGGCAAACGTTGGGAAGATTTTTACAGCGGTTCCACATTGGCCGCGGCAGGGCCTTTCTGGCCATCTACAATCTCGAAGCGGACGCGTTCACCTTCCTGTAATGTCTTGAAACCATTTTTGTTGATTGCGGAGTAATGAACGAAAACATCTTTGCCATTATCCTGTGCAATAAATCCAAAGCCCTTTGCTTCGTTAAACCACTTCACTGTACCTTCAAACATAAAATCCCTCCGTTCATTGCTTGGAGCCATGACTTGAAACCAGCAGTATTTCCGGCTCGTTAAAGAAAAATACCGCACACCCATTTTCAGGTTTGTGCGGTAAACTTTTTAATAAAGCTAAAAAAATACTGCACAATACTTACTGATTTTTTGATACCAAAAAGGATTTGGAATAGCAAATAAATTATTGAGGGCTGTCGGCGGCCTTTATTATGAGCGGGTACGGAACAAAACCGGTGCCCTGGTATGCCCTTTTGTTCAGCCAATGAGCTTCTTGAGTTGCTCCATGGCTTGTAGGAGTCTGGTCGAGTCGGCATAAAGATCATTGCCGATTCCTGCCATTTGTGAAGCAGCAGCGGCATTGCTCTGGGTAGAAGTGTCGACCTGCTGGATCGCGCTAGTGACTCCGTCTATGCCAGTCGCCTGCTCTCTCGCCCCCTCCGCGATCTCCCGAACCAGGATTACGGCAGAACTTATATCTGTCGCAACTTGAGTCGAGAGCCTTTCCGCGAGATTAGTCATTTCAACTGCTTGCTTGGTACCGGCGGTCATCCCGGCAATAAGCTCAGCGGTTTGTTTGGCCGCATCTGCTGCCCGCATCGCGAGATTGCGGACCTCGTCGGCAACGACAGCAAAGCCTGCCCCCGCTTCACCGGCCCGTGCCGCTTCAACCGCAGCATTGAGGGCAAGGAGGTTGGTCTGGAATGCGATCTCGTCAATCGTTTTGACAATCTTTTGAGTTCGTTCGGTGTTTTTGGCGATATCTTCCACTGAATCATGGAGTTCTTGCATGGATTTGCCGAGTTCTTTATTTGCTGTTTCAGCTTCTCTCATCCGACCATCGGCCTGACTCGAATTGTCCGCAGATCTGCGAGCCATCGAAGCTATTTCTTCCATCGAAGCGGAAGTTTCCTCAATGGCCGCAGCCTGCTCGGAAGAGGCTTCTGAGATGGTCGTGCCACTCTCATTCACCTGTTCGGACGTCGTAGCGATGTTGGCAGATTCGTCATCAAGCATTTTCGTAATAGCATAAAGCGGGTTGATCACCCATTTTTTGATCATGTAACACGACGAAAGTACCGAGATTATGATGATGAAGACTGCGGATAATGAGCCGAAAATAATAGATTTTTTAATTTCCTGGGAGAGGGTGTTGTTGGTCTCGGTTACTTTTGCCTGCATCTGCCCCATGAGCGAATCAGATGTCGACTTGTCGCGTTTTTCGAAGGCGGCAACCTCTACATTAATGTCATCAGTGTAGACGCCGGTGCCGATGACCCATCCCCATTCTCGGAAAAGTTTCACGAACGAGAGTTTGGGTTGCTCACTTGTAAGACCATCCTTGGTGGGCTTTGGCCAACTGTAGTCAACAAAACCTTCACCATCTTTTTCGCACACTTGCACGAAGGCATTGAAGAGATTCTCCTTTTTACCCAGTGCACAGTTAAACTTCGGAGCATCGAGCAGCTTGCCATTGAGTTCCGGAACGGTTGGATGCATGATCATGGTGGCGAAAGGCTTGCCCATATCGTTGATCCAGAAATAATCTTTGTTGTCCTTTCCGAAGCGAAGGTTCTTGATGAGTTCAATGGCCTGTGCTTTGGCATTGTTTTCTCCGATCTTACCTTGTTGGACCTCAGAGCCGAGTTTCGCCAGAATGCCGTAAGCAATCTGGACATTGATCCGGAGGCGTTCCTTGTGATCATCCAGGAGTTTTTGCCGATACTGGCAGCTATCAGCCGATATGTCGGCTGTTTTTACCTGAACGATCTCGTCCAAGTGTTCTTTTATCCCTGTCCGCATCGAAGAAAATACGGTAACCATTAAGACACCGAACAGCAAAGCAGAAAAAAGAACCGCCCCTCCGACGAGCATGATCATTTTTTTCAACAACCCGACGTTTTCTTTCATGAAAATATTCCTGCTGTGAATTGTTTGGCGATATTGCAGTGGATGCTACAGTTGTATGCCTACATTTTGCCCTAAATCTTGAAAAGATGTGTTTTGGTGGTCAAATTTATTGCTGTAGTTATTGCGAGGAGCTCTTTCTCTTCTGCATTGCGGTAGGGGGGATAACCTTCCTCCAAGCTATTAAGAAAAATGATCTCATTTTTTTCGGCAGGGTGTCAATGCAAAAAAGAATGTTTCGATATGGTTTCTTACGTTGTCATCACTGCTGCCGCTCTTGCCATTCAGGCGGTAAGTTTTTTAGGGCGACAACGGCTTAGCGCCAGCAGTAGGGTGGTATGCTCTTCCAGAACAAAGGGAGAAAGAGCATAGTCGCCGTAGGCAGCTTCCAGACAAAAGCCCTGATCGGTAAAAATCTCCCGCCATTGTTTGAACCCGTAGCCAAGGATTTGATAGGTGTACTCCCAGTCTTCGTTGGGCTGGTCTATTCGGAAGCGCAGGTAGTAGCGTTCGATGATGTCCACCAAGCCTGATCGCGGCTCCGTGCTTTTTAGGATTTCTTTGATGATTTTTGAGCCGTCTGGGCAGTCGAAGATCTGAAACTGGAAGCGTTTTTTGCCTTCCAGGGCGCGGAGTTCCTGGTCCGGGATATAGAGTTGTAGAAGGAGGACGCCGTCTTCAGCAAGAAGGTGGTGGGCCTGGGTCAGGCAGGCGTGCAGGGCTTCCGGGTTGGTCAAGAGATTCAGGGTATTGTATGGGGCGATGATCGCCGCAAAGGTGGTGCGAAAGGCCAGGGCGGTCATGTCCATGCAGGCGTAATGCGGTGCGGGTGCTGATGCGGTAAGCCCTGCGGCGGCAAGCATGGGGAAGGAGAGATCGATGCCGGTCAGCCGATGGCCGTCTGCGGCCAGGGCTCGGCTGACTCGGCCGCTGCCGCAGCCCAGCTCCAGAATGGTGCAGGGTTTGGTGGGCAGATGCCTGCGATAAAAGGCCAGATCTTCGGAGAAATTTCCTAGTTCCAGCTCGTAGAGGGCGGTGTACCGCGCATGGCCGTAGATGCGGTCAGGCTGGATATCCTGGGGCATGTTTGCGGCCTATAGGGCGGCCGAGCCTGGGGTGCGTGGAAAGGGGATCACCTCGCGGATGTTGGTCATGCCGGTGATAAACTGGATGAGGCGCTCAAAGCCCAGGCCAAAGCCGGCGTGTGGCGCGGTGCCATAGCGGCGCAGATCCAGGTACCAGTCATAATCATCCGGGTTGAGGCCCATCTCCGCAAGGCGGTTGATCAATTTGTCGTAGCGTTCTTCCCGCTGGCTGCCGCCGATGATCTCGCCGATGCCCGGGACCAGGATATCCATGGCGGCCACGGTGGTGTTGTCGTCATTGACCCGCATGTAAAAGGGTTTGATGGATTTGGGGTAGTCGCTGACGATGAGGGGGCGCTTGAAGACCTCTTCGCAGAGGTAGCGTTCGTGTTCCGACTGAAGATCCGCGCCCCAGGCCACCGGGAAATTGAACTCTTTCCCGCAGGACGTGAGCCGGTCGATTGCCTCGCTGTATGTGATTCGGGCAAAGTCCTGTTCCAGCACCGCGGCCAGTCTGGCCTTAAGCCCCTTGTCCACGAAATTGCCGAAGAGTTCGAGTTCTTCCGGGCAATGGTCCAGGGCATAGCGCACCAGATATTTGATGAATGCTTCCGCTACCTCCATGTCCTGAGCAAGATCGCAGAAGGCCATTTCCGGTTCGATCATCCAGAACTCGGCCAGATGTCGGCTGGTGTTGGAGTTTTCCGCCCGGAAGGTTGGGCCGAAGGTGTAGACGTTGCCCAGGGACAGGCAGTAGATCTCCGCTTCGAGCTGGCCGCTCACCGTGAGGCTCGCCTGCCGACCGAAGAAATCTTGGTTGAAATCAGGGCGGCCATCTTTGCGGGGTACGTTGTTCAGGTCCAGGGTGGTGACGGTGAACATCTCGCCCGCGCCTTCGCAGTCGCTGGTGGTGATGATCGGGGTATGGATGTACTGGAAGCCCTGTTCCTGAAAAAACCGGTGCACCGCAAAGGAAAGGGCGCTTCGTACCCTGGCCACGGCGCCAAGGCTGTTGGTGCGCGGGCGTAGGTGAGCGATTTCCCGCAAAAACTCAAAAGAATGTCGTTTCTTTTGTAAGGGATAGGTTTCCGGGTCGGCCCAGCCGTAGACCTCGACCTCGGCGGCCTGAAGTTCCACGGCCTGACCCTTGGCTGGCGAGGCGGCAAGCCGGCCGCTGATCCGGACCGAGCAACCGGTGGTGAGACGGAGGATTTCCTCCTGATAACGGGGTAAGTTTTCTTCGGCAATGACCTGGAGGTTGGCCACACAGGAGCCGTCATTGACCTCGAGGAAGGAAAACCCCTTGCTGTCGCGGCGGGTGCGGATCCAGCCTTTGATTTCCACGGCCGGGCCGAGGGGTTGCGCTTTGAGGAGTTGGACAATGCGAAAATATTGGTTCATGGGCAGTGGTATCCGGGGGGAACTGAAGATTTCTTGAGATTTTTCCCAAGTATGAATAAATAATGGTTCTTTGCAATACATTTTTCCAGGTACAAGGAAATATACGGAATGATTTCGAGCGTGAAAGGAGAAAGTGATGAGCGAGAAACTGTACCGTCTGGCGCCGGAACAATGCGCCCTGTTGGTGGTGGATATTCAGGACCGGATGATGCAGGCTATCCCGGCCAGGGACGAGGTGGTGAAAAACGCGGCGCTGCTTATGACGGCGGCGAACATCCTACAGGTTCCGGTGCTTGCCACTACCCAGTATGCGGCGCGGATCGGCGCTTTGCTTCCGGAGATTCAGTCGGAGCTGGGCGGGGTTATCCCGCTGGACAAGCTGGAATTCGGCTGTTTTGACAATGGAGCCGTAGCCGAGGCGGCGAAGAAATTGCCGCGGGAGATCAACACCATCGTGGTCTGCGGGGTGGAAACCCATATCTGCATCTACCAAACGGTGCTGGGCGGCCTCCTACAGGGCTACAGGATGTGGGTGCCCGCCGATGCTGTGGCCTCAAGGGTTGAGAAGAACTACCAGACCGGTCTTGCCCGGATCAGAGAAGTCGGTGGGATCGTTGCCAATACGGAGATGATCATTTACGAGTGGCTACACAAGGCCGGGACCCCGGCTTTCAAGGCCATACTACCCTTTATTAAGTAAAGGTGGAGTGTAGGCCCTGTTTTTTTTGGAAAAGGACTCATTTCGGCAAGGGGGTTGCTTCTTTCCTGGGAAAACATGTAGAACAATAAAAATGGTCTTGGCGGTTCGGGAGTTAAAGAACAAGGGAAGGGCACACCATGATTGAGCAAGATGATTCGGGCGAGGAGCGGCGTCAGGAGGAACGGGTTGCCAAAAACCTGTTTGTCCGTTTCACCAGGCTTGAAGATCTCCAGGACGATGTTTCCTACCGGGATGGGAAATTGTTGGATATCAGCGGGGGCGGGCTCTGCTTTTTGGCGGAGGAAGCATTGCCCTTGGGCAGCCAGCTGGTGATGGTTCTTGAGTTCCCCGGTTGGCAGGCGGTAGCCGACGGAAAATGGATCGCCACTAAGGTGGAGGCGGATGTCGGGGTGTTGCGGGCGGTTGGCATGGTTTCCTGGGTGGCGGTTAATCGGGCCGATCCGGATCGGTATGAAACAGGGGTCTGTTTTTCCGGCATGATCACAGTCTGAACGGGCTATTTTTATCATCCGAAAAATATTCAAGAAAATTGGCACCTTGCCGATGGGAAAGAAGTACGCCCCTCGTGGGCCAGGCAGGGAGCAGGCAGAGGAACAGCAGCAGGAGGCTGAGCATGTCCACAGCGGGAAAGTCGGAAGTTAATCTTGAGATAAGTGCCGGATTTTTCAGGATATCAACGGATACTGTGGTGTATAACATCACCGTTCTCGGCGGTCCGGAAACCGGGGCCACCCAGGTGGTGCGGCATATTCTGGCCGAGGAAAAACCACCGGTTCCCATCTTGGCCGCGCCCGAACCGGAAGCGGGTGATTTGGCTGTTGCCCGGCTGGCCGATGGGGCGGAAGAGGAGGATTACTACAAACAGGTATCAAACGATATATTTAATGATATCGGTAAGTTGGCGAAGAGTCTCAGCTCGACCATGGGGGAAATCCCCATGGAAGACCGGCGCATGAAACGGGTGGAGCTGGATGAGGCAGGGGAAAAAATCGAGGACGCCAAGAACCAGCTGCACGACATCGTTTCCATGACCGAAAGGGCCACCATGGAGATCATGGACCAGGTGGAAAAGGTCCAGAATCAGACCGATGGCGTGAAAGATCTGCTGTTGTCCCTTAAAACCCACAACGCTTTTCAGACCGAAGAAGCCCTTGTCGGCGGAGAGGCGGGCACACAGTCCGCCACCGCAACCCTACAGAACCTACAGGAGAAGATAGGTCAGGCCAATGCGTTGATTGTCGCCTTGCAGGAAGATGCGGGCGCTGGGGGCGAGGAGGCTGCCGCAGGAGAGGTGATTGATCTGGCCGAGGCTGCGCCGGAAATGGTCAAGCGGACCCGGTATCTTTTTGCGTTGGATACGATTTTTCAGACCATGTACGAGCTGTGCACCAACGAAACGGTGAAAACGCATATAACCGGGGCCCGCAAAAAAGCCGAGGAGATCTTTGACCGCAATAGCTTTGTCGATGCCATGGGAGAGAAGATCAAAAATCTCGTTTTAGACGATAATTTTTTCACCGTTCCTCTCAGCGATGTTCTGGCTGCCCTGTTGACTTCCTGTTCCGATCCGAAGACCCAGAATCTTTTGAAAAAAATGGATCTGAATCAGGCCGAGATTTTCTTGGATCAGAGCCTGCCTTTAGAGGCGCCGCCCACCGAGGAGATTGAGGAAGCCGTCCCTGCTCCTGCCGCAACAGCTCAGCCGGAGGCGATTTTATCCGCTCCGACGGTGGTGCACGTGGCCGACCCGAGAGTTGCGGAACTCGGGGGCATGTTGGCGGAAAGTCTTACTCTGGCAGCCGAGTTGACCGAAAGCCTGGAGCAGATGCAATCCGGGCAGGCTTCCGGCATGAGTAAGATGAGCATCGAAGATCAGAATGATATTTTTAGAAAGATTGAGGAAGCCTTCCATGTGGCCTCCTCAATCACCGATGATATCTCGCGGATTACGGAGGCCTTGAGTTTTCAAGATCTCTCCGGTCAGCAGATTCTGAAGATCATCAAATTGCTCACCGATTTCCAGGTCAATCTTCTGGCCATCGTGGTGTCCTTCGGCTCCCAGTTGAAAATCAAGGAGAAGAATTCCGGCATCACCGTGGAGGAGAGCAAGCGGATCGCTCAAGAAGATGTGGACAAATATCTTAAGTCCATGACCACCGATGAAGTGGGCGGTGAGGGATCCCTCGACCAGGATGCGGTGAACGATCTTTTGAAGGGCTTGGGTTTTTAGCGAGAAAGCGAAAAGCGGAAAGAAACGAGGTGGAAAAAAGGCTGGCCCTGCTGACCTTTTTTCGGGGGGAGGTCAACGTCAAGAAAATCTACCGAGGGCTTGTCTGATCGCTGTTGCTAAACTATCCGTGGCTACCGGCTTCATGAGATATTCGCATATGCCCATAGCCTTCGCCTGCTCTTTATTGATGATTTCACTGTAGCCTGTACAAAGAATGATAGGCATATCCTTGCGGAGTTCTATAATTTTGGTTGCCAATTCAATGCCACTCATGAGCGGCATGCTCATATCCGTAATGATTAGATCAAAATTCTCCGGATTTCCCTTAAACATCTGCCAGGCCTCAACACTCGATGTGGCTGCCGTCACTTGGTATCCCAGGGTTTTCAAAACTTCCTGCTCCAATTTGGCAATTTTTGCTTCATCATCAACCACCAAGATGCGTTCATTTCCCCCTTGTGCCGACATCACTGGAAGTGACTCCTTGATGGCAAGAGATCCAAGCCGAGGAAAATAGACATGGAATGTTGTTCCTGTGCCGATCTCGCTATAAACGGTGACTCCGCCCCCCATGTTTTTGGCAATACCGTGGACTAGGGAAAGCCCTAGGCCTGAGCCTTCTCCTTGGGCCTTGGTGGTGAAGTACGGTTCAAATATTCTCTCTAAAACCGCTTTATCCATACCTTGTCCGGTGTCGCTTACTTCGAGCCTGACATATGAACCAGGCCGTAGATCTATTTTATGTTGCCCCCCCTTGGATTCCAGCTCGACAGGAGTCAAGGCAACTCCTAATACCCCTGGTCCTGTCTCCCGCATGGCATGATAGGCATTGGTACAGAGATTCATGACAACTTGATGAATCTGCGTCGAATCGGCGAGGATCGGGTCGCAGCCTTCATCAATATTGAGTTTAAATTCAATGTTGGCTGGAATGGTGGCACGCAAGAGCTTGATGGCTTCCTTGGCAATCGACTGAACCCGAAGCGGCCTCAGCTCCTGTTCTCTCCGGCGGCTGAAGGTCAAAATTTGCGTAACCAAATCAGCAGCGCGGTGGCCGGCAATGAGAACTTCTTTTTGATCTTCCCGTAGCGGACTTCCTTCCGGAAGTTTGCTCATAACCATTTCGCCATATCCGAGGATAGCGGTCAGAATATTGTTAAAGTCGTGGGCAACCCCCCCTGCCAAGGTTCCGAGGGCCTCGAGCTTCTGTGATTGCCGGAGTTGCTTTTCAAACACAACCCTGTCGCTGACATCGTGCTTGACTGCCACATAGCTGATAATGTTTCCGCTTTCATCCTGGATGGGCGAAATGGAAGCATCTTCCTCAAAGAGTGTCCCATCCTTTTTCCGATTTATGAAATGACCGGACCAGGATTCACTGCGGCTGAGGGTCGCCCACATTTCTTCATAAAAGGCTGGATCATGTTGACCACTTTGCAGGATGCGCGGGTTGTGACCGAGAACCTCATTCCGGCTATATCCGGAGATTCTTGTAAAGGCGGGATTCACATACTGGATAGTGCCCTCCGGATCAGTAACAATAATGGATTCCGCTGCATATTCCACGGCCTTGGTCAGGCGGGTTCGTTCCTTCTCCAAGCTCTTGCGCTCGGTGATATCATGAACAATGCCCACCATTCTGGCCGGTTTGCCATCGGCAGCCAGAAAAACTTCCCCCTGTTCATGCACGTAGCGTTCTGTTCCGTCGGGAAGCAGAAGACGATGCTCCACGTTGTACGGCTCGCGCTTTTCCAAGGCATCATTAACAGCGCGGTTCACCAGATCGCGATCATCAGGATGGACCACTGCGATGAATGATTCATAGGTGGGAGAAATTTCTCCCGGCTCAAAACCACAAATGCGATAGGCCTCGGCAGACCACCGCAGTTCGTTTTCAGGAATCAGCCATTCCCAGCTCCCTAGATGCGCGATGTATTGCGCCTCGGCCAGGGATGACTCGCTTTTTTTGAGTTCAGCCGTGCGCTCCTCCACAAATTGTCCCAGATGCAGATTGTATTGTTGCACCTCCTCCTGCATATGCCTTGCGGCGATTAGCTGCTTTGCGATTTCTGCCTCGGAGGAAACAAGTTTCCGATTGAGCCGCACGGTATGACTTATGACAAAAAGTAATCCGGCAAAAAGCATGAGGATTGCGAGCAACTCGGGCCAGTGTTGTTCCATGAGTTCGGAAAAACGGATCTTCCTCAAATGACGCGCATAGGGGCCGAGATCCAACTCCTGAAGAAGTTCATGCACCGGCTGGTAATCAAGGGGTACGGTCCAGCCCCCGATATGAGGTACTTGGGCTGCCGGACTTTGTGGGGACATGCTCAACAGCGCAATGGCAACATCTTCGGCAAGTTTGTCCGCTGTATGTTTGAGCTTGGCAAAGGGCCATTCCGGATATAGTCTGGTGCTGTGCAGATAGTGGAAATTACCCTGAGTGCTTTGGGGGTTGAGGATTTTAAGCGAGGCAAGGTTTATCCCCCCCTCTTTCGCCATTTTCTCCAGGATCTCTGTTCTCACCGTCCCGGCATCCGCTTCTCCGCTGAGCACCGCCAAGACCACAGCCTCGTGGGTGCCGGAAAATCTGAGCGCCTTGAAAGCACGCCCGGGGTCTATCCCCTGGGCATGAAACTCGCGCAGGGCCATGAGCCAGCCGCCAAGGGATTTCTGATCAACAGCCCCAAAGGACTTCCCGGTCAGATCGCGTAAGCCGTTAATATCCATGCGGTCCGCGCGGGTGAAGATGACGCCGCCGAATACTGTCTTGGGCTCATGATCGAGCATGGTTTTCATCGTGGCGATGCGGCTGATACCAAATTCGTATTCCAATTCCACATAATAGCCGCTGTTGGTGATCAAAAAATCGATGGTGCGATCTTTTACCGCCTGACGCACCTCCTTAAAATCAAGGGGCACGACCTCGAAAGAGTGGCCAGGGATTACGGTGTTCAAATACTCTGCGCTAGGAGACCATTGTTGTTTTACATCCTCACTCCCCAGTTTTGCCAGGACACCGATTTTAACCGTGGCAGGTTCTGAGGCAACAGCGAGCACAGGAGAAAAAACATGAAACAGAAATAAGAAAGTTAAAAGAAAATAGAGGGGTACTAAAGACCCTTGCTCAGATATTCTCTTCATAGTTTACCCTAGGAAAGGAGGCCTCTAAACCCGCCGCCTCTGCAAACACATGCCAGAGGCGACGAAGTACCACGGTCTAATACCGCTCGAACTCGAAATCATCCTTTTCCGCAAGGGCCAACTGTATGCCCTTGTTGCCGGAAGAAGGCTGCTTTCTCATCTTTCGGCCGGAGGACAGGGCTATCGGCAACTTCCGCATTGGCTGCGTGGCTGACCGATG
Source organism: Desulfurivibrionaceae bacterium (assembly GCA_041671085.1). Classification (GTDB taxonomy): domain Bacteria; phylum Desulfobacterota; class Desulfobulbia; order Desulfobulbales; family Desulfurivibrionaceae; genus Thiovibrio. The sequence continues at coordinate 16,563 of JBAZCG010000024.1, forward strand.
CTTAGTTGCTCCGCCGCCGGCATCCTGCATTTTGAAGAAGGCGATGGTCTCCTGTAGCTGCGCAGCCTGAGATGTCAACTCCTCACTGGTGGAGGCCATCTCCTCAGCGGCTGCGCTGTTTGCCTGAATAACCTGGTCAAACTGCTGGATGGCCCTGGTATTTTCTTCAAGGCCACGAGCCTGTTCGTTGGCTGCAGCATCGATCTCCTGGACCAATTCTGCGGTTTTTTGGATTTGGGGTAAGATATCATTGATGAGCTTGCCGGCATTGGTTGCCGTTGCCACGCTGGATGAAGCAACCCCCTTGATCTCCTGGGCCGATAACTGGCTGCGTTCCGCTAATTTTCTGACCTCTGCTGCGACCACGGCAAACCCCTTGCCGTGCTCGCCGGCCCGGGCCGCCTCGATGGCCGCATTCAAAGCCAGCAGGTTGGTCTGCCGGGCGATTTCTTCGATAAGCTCTATCTTTTCCGCTATGTGCTGCATAGCCTGCACGGTTTCGGCCACGGCCTTTCCCCCTGCGCCAGCCTCCTCGGCGGTCTTCTTGGCGATGGCTGAGGTCTGCCGGGCATTATCAGCACTTTGGGCCACGGTACTGGCCAACTCTTCCATGGAAGAAGAAATCTCTTCCACTGCTGCGGCCTGTTCACTGGCGCCCTGGGAAACCTGCTGGGAGTTTCCGCTCAATTCTTCGCTGCCGGCTGCCACCTGTTCTGCGGCCCCCCGCACATCGGAGAGGACCTCTCCCAACCTCGCGACCATGGACTTCAGGGAAAGCATGAGTTCATCCTTATCGGACCGTTCCCGCACCTCCACGTTGAGATTGCCATTGGCAAGTTCCCCGGCCAGCCGAGAAATATCTCCGGTGGCCTTGAGCAGGGCCTGCATGGAGCCGGCAAGCTGCCCGATCTCGTCCTTTCCCGAGGCCGTGATTGCGACGTTCATGTCCCCAATCGCCATCTTGCGCGCAACCTCCATCATCTCACTAACCGGCTTCGAGATCAGCCGGGAGACGAATAGGCCGAGACCGATGGCGGCCAGAACACCCACGGCGATGATGATGTAGATCATACGGGAGGCGGCGTTGGCCTTGATGATGTTGTTATCGGCGGTCTGCTTGGCGTCCTGCATGCTCATATCGTCAAGGTCTTTAATCATCGCCCGGACCTCCTTGCGGATTTTCCCTCCCTCTCCCGCCTGAAGCGCCGCGGCCGCCTCAAACTTTCCGGCCTGCAGGAGTTCTTTTTCCTGCTCCACGAATTTGGTCCAGGCGACCCAGTCGGTCATGAACTCATCGTATATTTTTTCGTCCTCGGCAGTGGTCATGGATTTTTTTAATTCCCGGATATCGATATCCACCTCAGCCAGCGCCTCATCCACATTCTTCAGATATTCGGTATTTTTTCCGTAGACCATGTACCCCAGGTTGGCGGCGGAACGCTCGAAGCCCTGAGCAACACCAATAAGCAGACCAAGCGGCACGGTACACTTTTCATAGAGGTAGCTATCGGCATCATCGATCTCATGCACCTTAAGATTCCCATATATGCCGATGATCGCGGCGATGAGCGCAACCACCATAAAACTTGAAATAAGCTTGGTGCTGATTTTTAGATCATTGAACCACTGCATATCTTGCCTCGTCCTGTTAAGTTAAAGAGATTGTTGAAATATTTTCCTACAGGCTGTATTTCTTCCCATCTCAGCCCCGTTCGCCTAAAGTATTTGGCCCTACGGCACACAGGCCGCTAACTCGCCGACCGCCTTCACATCGACAATGAGAGTGATTTCCTCATTTCCCATGATGGTATAACCCTCCACCCCCTCTATATTTTTCATTCTTTCATAGCCGCCCGTAAACTCCTTGGCTACAATGCGTTGGTGGCTGACGACCTCGTCTACCACCAGGCCGATCTTGAATTCGTTGCAGATCAATACATTGGCAGTGGTGCCCGCAGGTTGTTGCGCTGTTAAGCCGGGGTAGTAAAAACGTGCCAGGTCAATGAGACGGTATAACTCCTCGCCATAGGGGATGCACAGCCCCTTGCCAAGCAGGGGGATGGCGTTTCCCGTTTCAACGATTGTCGTGACATGTTCGGATGGAATCACATAGGCTGCCTCGCCGGCACGGACAATGACCGCTTCTTTGGTTACCAGGGTTTTGGTGAGCGGAATGGTAATTGCCACCGAGGTGCCGATCCCTACCTTCGATTCAACATTTATCTTCCCACGACACTCCTTGAGGGCTGACAGAACCACATCCATTCCCACCCCCCGGCCCGAGACGTCACTGATCTTTTCAGTTGAACTGAAGCCAGGCCTGAAGATAAGATTGATCAGCTCTTTTTCCGGGAGTCTGTCCGCCTCCTCCTCGGAGACAAATCCCTTTTTAACCGCGATCTTTTTCATCTTTTCAGGATCAATGCCGGCCCCATCATCCTGAATCGTGAGGTAGACATTGTTTTCATCCGTTGTGACAGAAAGGAGCAAATTTCCCTGGGCGGGCTTATTGTGTGCAGCCCGTTCCGCCGGCGTCTCGATTCCATGATCCAGGGAGTTTCGCAGGATATGCACCAGAGGATTTTCGATTTTTTCCAGCAGATCCTTGTCGATCACTGTCTCTTCGCCGGAAAGGGTAAACTTGATCTCTTTGCCAAGGGAGGCGGAGAGCTGGCGGACCACCTTGGGAAACCTCTGCAGCAAGGGCTTAACCGGCACTCTCCGGACATTCATGATGGCAGAGTGCAACTTCTCGAGCTGCTCATCAAGGCCATGCACGGCATGGTCAAACCGGCTCCTGAGATCCAAAGATAGTGCACTTCCTTCAAGCAGCTTCTGGAGATATCCCAGTGAATCGAGGTTAATATAGAGCCCCCCAACCGCATCGGCGAAATGGTCGAGTTTGTCCTGATCTATCCTGATCGTTTTGGCAGACTCTCCGCTCTTGGCGTTTTGCAGATGGGCATCAAGGGTCCGCTTGCTTTGTATTTCCAAAGCCATGTCCAGCTCTTTTTTAGTGATGGACCCTTCGGCAAGCAGAAGTTCTCCGATTTTTTTCTGTTTAGCCAGCGCGGTATCTATTTGCTCATGGCCGACCAGATGCTGCTCGATCAGGATTTCACCAAGTTTCGAGCTTGAACCACAGGAATTGTGTTCGGCGGAAAAACAGGCAATAATCGCGTTGATTGCCTGTTGGATAATTTGGTTGGACTCTGGGTGGGCAACCACCATTTCATCATCAAGAAAATTGAGCATGTCGCCCAAATCGTCAAGCGGACCGATTGCCCTCTCATTGCCATGCAACAGGGCGGAGACTTCAGAAAAAACCTCTGTAAACGAGACCAGCAGCTCTTGGTCGACCGCCTTATGTTCGGAAAGCTGGTTTGCAACACGGGCAACAAGGCGAACCTGCTCTGAAAGATCCTGTCCATGCAAAAAATATCTGCAATCATCCCTATGGATATTGCATGCTGCCGGAATCTTCTGTTTGGAAATTAATTTCTCCATCTCGATATTGGTTTTTGCTATCTGATCAAGGAGGTTGCTGATAATCTTGTGGTCCTTGATATTCAAACCGCAGTCGAGAAACTCCTGGAGACCCGTTTCGAACCGGATTACACTCTGAAGGGAGCCTTCCTGCATCTGTGGTTTAAAACTTTCAACCCTGACGAGAAACTCCTCTTCTTCAGGACGAAAGGTTATATCCGATGGGTCCAAATGTACACGGCGCAACATTTCCTGCAGGTACTCAACTCCTTGAAGCAGGATATCAACGATCTCTTTGCTGATGAGAATTTCACCCTTTCGGGTAGAGTCGAGCAGGTTTTCAAGCCGATGAGAAAATTTATTAATATTGGTCAGTCCGAAAAAACCGGAATTCCCCTTCAGACTGTGAACCGGACGAAATATCCGGTTTATGATATCGAGATTACCGGGGTCTTTCTCCAACGCAATAAAGTCATTTTCAATCCCCTGCAATGACTCCTCAGACTCATCCAGAAATCCATTGAGTGCATCACGGTCAGTATCAATCATGTGACATTCCCGTTTCAGATATCAGGGTTTTCAGAATCGTATTGATTCGGTCAAGCCTTCTTGCCGCCTCCGTCACCGCGTTCAATAGCTCCTCTTTATCTTTGATAGGTTTAAAAATAATATCAACCGCACCATACCGGAAGGTATTGATGGTATTGTTGATCGTGGTATAGCCCGTTATCATGATGACCTGGATCGTCCCGTTGAAGTTCTTAATCTTACGAAGCAATGACACCCCATCCATGCCCGGCATGGAAATATCGCTGAGCACGATATCAAAATGTTTATCCTCTATCATTTCGTATGCCTTGATCGGGTCATTGCAAGTCTCCACCTGATGGGGGGTTGTTGCGAGGACCCTTTCAAGCAGTTTGAGGATGACTTGATCATCATCAACAATGAGTAGTTTGTACTGTTTGCCGGGCATGCTTTTTCCTTATGTATTGTTGATTTGAAAAACGGGCACAGGGTTACAGGATGTCAATCCTTTAGCGCTTCATCCTCTTTGGCATAACATTCCGGACAGATGCCATGGCTAAACTCCATCTGGCTGTGTTCCTGTACATATTTCTCCATGCGATCCCAGTACCCCTTGTCGGTGCGGATTTTTTTGCACCAAGCGCAGATCGGCACCACCTGTTTCAGGCTCCTGTTCTCGGAAAGGGCCAATTCGAGCTTTTCGATGATTTTCGCCTTGTGTCGACTCTCGTCAGACAAGGCGGTGTTGGCTATTTCGATTTCCCTGCAATATCCCAGAGCTTTTTTGGCGCGCCAGATGATAAAGGCTTCTCCTGCAAGGAGCATAAGCAAATGGCTCACAATCAAGGACAACAAAGGCCCGGGTTGAACATTTTTCAGAACAATACTGATACCGCCGCGAATATCCCCGATCTTATAGCCCTGTCCGGCATGACATTTCAGACAGGCAGGAACGACCATCAATGGGGCCATGTATCTGAAATGCCTCTCGCCATCTTTTCCCTTCACAAAGTCCGAGTATTCTTTGCTGCCACCTTCAAACTGTTGAAGAATCTGCTCTTCCCAAGCAGAGGGGCTGTTCTCCGGTCGGATAGGCTTCAGGCTTGTAATCCGAAAGAAGACCCCGAGCTTTTCCGTGAGTGCTGAAAGCTGCCGAGTCATGTAGGCGGGATTAATGCGGACAAGCTCTTCTCCATTTGCCAAAGCAACGGTTCGCATCTCCAGGGGCAGGTATTGGTTGGCCGGAGTGCTTTGCGATGCCGGGACCAATACCCCGCCATGCATGGCATTCCACTCTCGGCTGACAAGAATAAGCTGAAAATATGACCGAGACATATAGAGTGCGGTATCGCGAACGTGCTTCTTTTCTTCGTTGATGTTCCAAGTGAGCAGCGCGGCACAAAACAGGAGCCAAAGCACGACAAAGTACAAAAAAATCTTCTTGATCCTCATATGATACCCTTAGGCCTCATGTCCGCTGTACAGGCTGTCCGGCGTGGCGAATAAAATTTCTCGGAATGACGAGAGGTTCTGCATAAAAATCATGAACAGTTCGGGATCAAAATGATGTCCTGCCATTTCATTCATTATCTGAACGACTTGTGGCTCCGGGAAGGCCCTCCGATATACCCGGTCATTGCTCAAGGCATCATAGACATCCACAATGGCGGTCATTCTGGCAGGGAGCGGAATCTCTTCCTTATGGAGTTGGCATGGATACCCTGTGCCATCCCATTTCTCATGATGGTACAGGGCAATATCATGCGCTAACTTCAGGACAGGGATATCTGTTCCGGCGAGAATCTTTGCTCCGATGGTGCAGTGTTCTTTTATTCGCTCAAACTCTTCCTCTGTTAATTTCCCCTGTTTAAACAGGATGGTGTCTGAAACACCGATCTTGCCAATATCATGCATGGCGCCGGCCAGATTTATATCTTCAACCTCATCTTCGGATGCTCCGAGGATTTGTGCGAAGCGGGCACAGCAAAGGCCTATCCGCTTGATATGCTCTCCGGTTTCCTCATCTCTGTATCCTGAGGCCGATATCAGGCGATGCGCAATCTGCGCCTCTCTGGCCCGGATATGTTTTGTCTTTTCTCGAACCTGCTGTTCAAGTCGGCTCTGTACGTATTTGTTTTCCTTAAACAGCTTCTGGCGTTCGAAGGCACTGAAACTGTGCAACAAGAACTCTTCACGATTCAGCGGCTTTAACAGGTAGCTGTAGGCTCCTTTTTGTAAGGCTAAAATTGCATTTTCCCGGGTTGCCATACCTGTGAACATGATAAAGGCTATCTCGTCAGAAATGGCCCTTACCTCGTCGAGCAGCACCAACCCTGATTTTCCAACCATGCAAAGATCGGAAACCACCAGATCGTAGGGGGCCGTATTCAGTAATGCCAACGCATCTTCAGCACTTTTGGCTGTATCGCAAGACAACCCTTCTGCGGCCAGCCATCTTGAAATAAGGGTTAAAACGTGTGGGTCATCGTCTACGAGTAGGATCTTTTTTTTCTCCATCATCCCTTGCTCTTCATCCGAGTTACCTCCGGTGCAGGTTGGCATGCGCTCTTCTGGTCAACTCAAACAACCTGTTTTAAATTAGGGGCATGGCTGATGCCTATCATGCCCCGTTACTGTTGGAGCGTACCATCCAACCCTGCTACGTTTTTCTACGGTACAGCTATCTCGGCGATAGCCCCGTTGTCCAAATCACGAAGGATAATTTCGCTTTCGCTGGCAAGAACCGCATCGATATCCAGGAGAATCAGAAATTTTTCCTCCTGTTTTCCCATTCCATGTATGAAGTCTGTATTGAGATTGGACCCCATCCTTGGCACAGCCTCAATATCCTCCGGGGAAAGGTCAACAACCATCTGAACAGAATCGGTGAGGACTCCCAACTCGACAGCACTGTCATCGATACTAATTTCCACAATGATGATGCAGGTGTTTTTGCTATGCCCCACGGGCGGCATGCCAAGTTTCTTGCCAAGATCCATAACCGGCACCACATTGCCCCTCAGATTGATAACTCCGGAGAGATAGTCCGGCATTCTTGGAATTTTAGTCATAGTTGAAACATCGAGGACTTCACGAACCTTGGCGATGTCTACGGCAAAATTTTCATCGCGCAAGACAAAGGTTAGATATTGCATCGTTTGTTTATTTTCCTCACTCAGATGACTGACCATGGTCTGGTTCCTCTCCAACCGCAACTCGATAACGGCTGTCATTTCATTTTTCGAATGAGCGGGTTGATGATCTCGGTGAGTTCTTCACCAATCTCATCGCCGCTGGGTTTATTTCATCTTGAATTCGTTCTGGCCTTTTCAGCCTGCCGCTTCTCCTGCGTATTCGCCGTTGGCAACTTGTCTGTTCTCTGGGTAGGTATCCAGCCTGTCGAGTTCCTTCTGATAGCACTCCGGGCAGTAGCCATGGCTGAACTGCACCTCGGAGTGCTTGGCGATGTAGGTTTCCATCCGATTCCAGTAGCCCTGGTCGTCGCGGATTTTTTTGCAGCAGGCGCAGATGGGTAAAAGCCCGCTCAGGGTTTTTACCTCGTCAAGGACGGCGCGCAGTTCCTCCGCGGTCTGGCGGTGGCGCGTCACCTCGTCCCGCAACCGGTGGTTGGCTCGGTCCAGGTCGTGAAAGATCATCTTGTACGGCTGTTCAATGCTGGTTTCGACAATGGCCCGGTAGATGAGCCAGAAGGAGAAGAGTTTGAAGTAATGGCCCAGCAGGTTGGATAATCCATAGTTGTCCACGTAGAAGGAGAAGGCCAACTCGGAGATGATGGTGCAGGCCAGCGACCAGAGCAGGAGGCGGAACACGATGTCGCCAAATCGCGCGCGGTAGCGGAACAGCAGGCCAATGTCCAGTAGAATGATGGCGCAGATCACATACTCACTGTTCTTTTTGAAGGGGGTCAGGCCGCCGCCGTCTATGAAGCATTCCGGGAAGTTCTTCCAGACGAAGATGGAGGCAATTAGCAGGGCGGTGGCTAGGCCGTAGCCGGCAAAAACCGAGCAAGGTCGAAAGATGCGGTAGCGGAAGCCGAACAGGAAGGTGAGCAGCAGCGAGATGCTCTGCAGATAGCGGGCGCCGATCCACAGCTGATTGCCGTAATAGTCGTAATCTCGGAAGATGGTCATCCCCTTGTAGGAAAGGGTGTGCAGCAGGTCGAGGCCGCCGACGAACAGGTAGGCGATGCCGATGAAGAGCAGATAGGGGTTGCGGCCGTAACAGCGGGAGGTCCAGGCGATGGCGAATAGGGAACCGGCCACCGCGATGCTGAAAATCTCCACCAGGCTGTGGAAGAGCAGATAATTATAGCGGCTGACCGGATAAAGGCCGGCCAGCGCCAAGGTGGCCACCAGGCGGCTGACCCAGGTGGGGAGGGCGGCAGGGCAGGCCAGGTGAGTCTGGATGCAAGCAGTGGTTGTGTCGTGCATATGCGTCAAATTTTTTCTCACAGAGGTAGGGGGAGTTTATTCCCACGCGGACTAACTGGCAGTTGCGCAAGGAAATCTCCAGGTTCCGGCATTCGTGTCAACGGCTGTCACGCTATTCCGTGCCTCTCTCTGCCAGGGTTCGGAGACGGGCCAATGACGGTGGAGTTGTGTTTGTAGGAGTTATATCGCTAGTCTATCCGTTTCCTTGATGGCCCTGGCAAACTGGCAATGCGCCGACGGATCAAGTTCTTGGGGTGAATCAGCCAGTTGGGGGGGCGCCGCCGAGATCCATTGGTCGGCCTTGGCGTAATCGTAGAAGACCTGAGAGGTATCGGCCGTTTCGGTCAGGTTTTGCAGCATCCGCATCATGCCATACCCGAGCTGGCTGGCGACGACATAGGCAATCCTGGCGTTTTTCCTGGCGGGGAACTCGGCCAGGATGGCGCTAATCTTTCTGACCGCTTGACTGTCGATGTTCGCAAAGTCAAGGGCGCGCAGATCCCAGATGGTCGTCACCGTTGGTGGATAATGCACGCCATTGGCGATCTGCTCCATTGCCTGGAAGAGCTCCCCGAGAGCAAGCCGGTCCGTTGCCGCCACCCGTAGGACATCATATGCTGAATCGAATTCGAGGATTATGGGCATGGTTTCTTTCTTTCTCCTTCTGTCCTTGAATTCAAGGTCAAGCTGGAGCAACCCTTTGGCTGTACTCTCCGGTATTCCAGCGCAATTTCTTAGAACGACGGGATGTTCTTGCCCACTTCAAACCACTTGCAATTTAACGTGCTGAAAACAATCAACTCGTTTTCTGGTGAAATCTGTGGAACAGCAGTGGCCGATCATCATAGGGCAGCCATAGCTATGATCCGAGTAGGCCGGACACGGCATGACGGCCGACAACCGGCGCGGCATGATCAACCGCTCTAATTGCCGGACCCGTACCGGCCAAGAGGATGAGTTCGTTTACCGATTTTATCATCGCCTCGGCTTGGGCGTTCAGTTCCGCAGAGGCGGCTGCGGTCTCCTCGGCGTTGGCGGCAATGGCTTGTGTCACGGCATCGAGCTGGTTCACGGTCACGCTAATCTGGCGGATACCGGTGGTTTGTTCCTGGGAGGCATGGGAGACCTCCGAGGCAATGGTTTCCATCTCTTTGGTTTTCCCGACAATATCGGAGAAGGTGGCCGTTACGTTGGAACTGCTTATCACGCCCTGGGTTGTTTTATCGATGGAGTCTTGAATTTTCTCCGCGGTTTCCTTGGCGGCCTGGGCGCTGCGTTGCGCGAGATTTCTGACCTCCGCGGCCACCACGGCAAAGCCTGCTCCGGATTCCCCGGCGCGAGCTGCTTCAACCGCCGCATTCAAGGCCAATAGATTTGTTTGAAAGGCTATGGCGTCGATGGTTTTGATGATTTTGGCGATGCCTTCGCTGGCAATCTTGATGTCGTCCATGGCCTGGCCCATTATCCGGATTTCCTGCGCGCCATTACTAGCCGCGAGATGGGTATCGCGGGACAACGTGTCGGTCTGCCGGGCGTTCTCCGCATTCAGCATGGTCATGCTGGACAGTTCTTCCATGGTGGCGCTGGTCTCTTCCAGAGCGGCGGCCTGTTCGCTGGCCCCTTGCGACAAGGTTTCGCCGGAGGCTGCGGTTTGCTGGGCGGCTGTCAACACCTGTTGGCTGGTTTCCTGGATGTGTCCGATCACGACGGCCAATGTCTTCTTGATACTGCGAATGGATACCCCGCTCAAAACAATACCGAGGCCCAAGGCCAGCACGCTGACCAACAGCATAAGACGGTTGCCGCGATGGGTATCCTCGGTCATGCCCTGGACGGCTGTCTGGGCAGCGTCTATATTCCATTGCAACACCACCGCCACTTGTGCCGAGAGGGCGTCGTAAGCCGGACTCAGCTTGGAGTCCAGTAGTCGTTCCGCCTCTTCATTCTTGGCCCCCCGCAGCAAATCGATATATGCTCGGCAGAGCCCTCGGTAGTCGGCGTCCATCAGTTTGAGTTTTTTGAAGTTTGCACGATCATCCGTTTGGCTGATCGTCTTCTCATACTCGACCAGATCAGCACCATAGTCAGCAATGAGCTGGTTGAATTCTTGTAACATCTCTTCTCTTTCTTCCGCCGAGGAGGCGAGCCTCGCGAGCAGCAGATGACTAAAGGACTTTTCCATGTGTTCAGCAAGATTGCCCGCCAGACTGGTTCCTGGTATGCAATTAACCCGCAGATGGGTCAGATCCTGTTGCAGGTCAAGAAATGCGAGGAAATTGACGCCGTTGCTCAGCAGACAAATGAGCAGCAACGCGGCAACTACCAGAGAGATACGTTTACCAATGGGCCATTGCACGCTGCATTCCTCTTTACCGTAGGGTTTCAATAACGAAATAGTCACATCGGGTGGGCTCAGCTCACCCTTTGCTCGGGACAGCTCTTTCAAAAAAAGTCATGCCGGAAGATTGATGGCCACTCGCGGGCTTTTCTGGGATTATTCCGGCGGTATTATTATGATTTGCAAGGCGATGTGGGAGAGGAAGCTCTGTATAATTGCCTACTGATCGAAGTTAAGGAGATAGGTTCTGAGATTGGTTTTCTTGTTCTTGATTCCCAGCTTCCGCCGTATATGGTCTCGGTAAAACTCCACAGTCCCCAACGCCAGGTTCAGGGAGGCGGCAATCTCCTTGGTCGGCCGGCCTCGCGCAATCATATGGGCGATCTGTAGCTCCCTCGGGCTCAAGCCTATGGGGGCGGAGGTCAACTTCTTCACCAAGGGCAAAGTGGCACGGTGGATGCTCTCCCGGGTCAATTGAAGAGCAGCCTTGGCGGCAGGATTCCCCGTGACGTAATTCTCCAGCAGATCGAGACAGGGGATGATCCCCTTTTCAAGCGAAGCCTGCATGTTCTCCCGGATTTTATCTTCAGCGTGACGGCTGTGGTCGAGCAACACCGTAAGCGCATTCTTGTTGGCGGTGAGTTCCGACTCTTGCTGCCAGAGCGTGTGTTGTGACTCCTTGTAGGCGGTGATGTCCCGGCCAATCATGAGAGCGCCAATTACCTGCCCGTCTTCATCGTATTCCGGGCTGAAACGGATCAGATGTACTTCATCGGTATTGGGTACTTGGAATTCCATCTCCACGGTTGCATTGGTTTCCATGCACCGCATCAGCATGGCCTGGTAGCCGGCATACTCTCCACCTGGAAAGAGTTCCGCCACCGTGAGTCCCTTAGCTCCCTCGGGATCCCAATCAAAACGTCCCCTCAGCCTTTGGTTAAAGAAGAGGTACCGACCCTCCCGGTCGTAACGGGCAATATTGTCCGGAGAATTCTCCGCCAGGGTACGAAACTCTTGTTCGCGTTTACGAAGCTGTGCTTCCGCCTCTTTCCGTTTGCCGATGTCGTGGACCAGGGAAAGGATATAGTCGCGATTGTTATATTCGATGTATGATGCGTGGATCTCGACCGGATAGGTGCGGCCATCCTTGGCGCGATGGCTGGTCTCAAGGATGCGTCCATCCCTGTTGCGCTTCCGGGCTTGTAGCTCTTCATGCCACTGGGTACGAGGATACAATGGATCGATGTCAAAAACAGTCAATGCCAAGAGCTCGTTCGCCGTATACCCGAGCCTGCGGCAGGCCTCGCTGTTGACATAGACAAACTGCCCGGTATCGCTCATCAAAAAGGCTGCCTCCCGCACATGGTCCAAGGCATAACTCAGCAAGGCGGCATCTGGAGTGGCTCTTCCTTGATCCGGGTGTTTCTTTCCGTGAGTCATGCCGTCCATGTCATCAAATGGGAAATTTTCCAGGGGAGACTTCCCGCATTGTTCTGGTGTCTCACTTTTGGGATTGAAACACCGAGACTTGGTGCGACAAGTTGTCATTTTCGGCACTCTATATGAGAGGAAGTGCTGTGTAGGTCAACCAATAATGATTCATTGGTTATTCTAGTATATTTGTATAGGGTATGGAGTTCGGAATGAAGCCAGGCAATCGATCACGCAACACCTGGACTGGGACAACCGGATCAGGCCGCATGCAAGGCTGGGCAGCAAAATAGCCGATGCACCGTATGCCGTGATGCCGCCGACGGTTAAACCGGGCAACTTGGGAAACAAGAGCGTTTCCCCGGGAAACGCTGGGAATTGATCAAGCGGGTGGGGCTACTTTTATATATGCTGGCGCCACAATTGTCTACCGGTCGAAGTTCAGGAGATAGGTTCTGAGGTTGGTTTTCTTGTTCTTGATTCCCAGTTTTCGCCGTATCCGGTCGCGGTAGAACTCCACGGTTCCCAAAGCCAGGTTCAGGGAGGGGGCGATCTCCTTGGTCGGCCGGCCTCTCGCAATCATATGGGCGATCTGGAGCTCCCTGGCGCTCAAACCTATGGACGCGGAGGTCAACTTTTTTACCAAGGGCAAGGTGACACGCTGGACGCTCTCCCGGGTCAATTGAAGCGCGGCCTGGGCGGCTGGATTTCCCGCGACGCAATTCTCCAGCAGATCGAGGCAGGGGATGATCAGTTGCTCAAGTGAAGCCTGCATGTTTTCCCGGATTTCATCTTCAGCGTGACGGCTGTGGTCGAACAACACCGTGAGGGCGTTTTTGTTGGCGGTGAGTTCTGTCTCCTGCTGCCAGAGCTTGCGTTGTGACCGCTTGTAGTCGGTGATGTTCCGGCCAATGGCGAGAACGCCGATAACCTGTCCAGCTTCATCGTATTCCGGGGTGAAACGGATCAGATGCACCTCATCCGCGGTATCGGGTATGTGGAGTTCCATCTCCAAGGTAGAATTGGTTTCCATGCACCGCATGAGCATGGCATAGTAGTCGGCATATTCCCCGTTTGGGTGCAGGTCCGGGTGTGATAGTCCCTTGATTTCATCGGGGTTCAGATCCAAATGGGACGCCAGGTTTTGATTACAGTAAAGGACCTGGCCCTCCCGATCGTAGCGGGCAATATTGTCCGGAGAATTATCCGCCAGGGTGCGAAACTCTTGTTCACGTTGACGGAGCTGTGCTTCCTTCTCCTTCCGTTCGCTGATGTCGTGGGCTAGGGAAAGTGTATAGCCGCGAGTGTTGTATTCGAAGTATGAGGAAAAGACCTCGACCGGATACGTACGACCGTCCTTGGCGCGATGGCTGGTCTCGAGAATGACCCCAGCCCTGCTGCGCTTCCGGGTCTGTAGCCTTTCATGCCACAGGGGAGGAGTTATCACGGGGTCGATATCAAAAACAGTCAATGCCAAGAGCTCGTTTGCCGTATAACCGAGTCTGCGGCAGGCTTCGCGGTTGACATAGACAAACTGCCCGGTATCGCTCATCAAAAAGACGGCCTCCCGCACATGGTCCAAGGCATAACTCAGCAAGGCGGCATCCGGGATCGCTCCCCCTTGATTCGGGTGTTTTTTCTCGTAAGTCTTCATGCCGTCCATTCCATCAAATGAAAATTTTCCAGCGGCGTCCTCGGATTGCTATAGTGGCTCACCTTGGAAGTGGGAATATACAATGCTTGGTGCGACAAGTTTTTGTTTCTCATCATCTATATGAAAAAAGAATACCGTGTTGGTCAACCAATTAATCACAGGCCAATTGCACCATGTAGTATCGTGTCTTGCCCCGTATAACCGCGGGGACGGCCTTTCTCGTTTCAGGGTAAGGATAGTCCTGTAATAAAGTCGCCGACCGCCTCTGCCACCACCTCTTCCCGACTCAGGAAGAAATGATCCGTCCCTTCGAGGACGAGGCGTCGACAGGTGGGGGGCAGGAGCAGGTCGGCCTGTTCCTTGAGGAGGAGATCCTCCGCCGCGGTGATCAGCAGGCCGGGGAGGGAAAGGGTGGCGAGCCGGGTAAAGTCGCGTTCCGCAAGGGGTGGGGCGATGGCGGTGTAGCTGATCGGTCCCTCGGTCTTTTCGCCCAGGAGGTTGAGGGCGATGAAGGCCCCGAAGGAATAGCCCACCAAGTGGACCCGCTGGAAATACCGGCGGCAAAAGGTCAGGACCGCCAGGCTGTCGCTGATCACCGTGGCAAAAGAGTCTTCCTGGTCGAGGCGGTGCCAGTATTCAAAGAGCGGCAGGTCCGGTTCCGGTTTGAAACTCTTGCCCACCCCCCGGTAGTTGAAGAGCAGAACCGGCAACCCCAGCCCGGCGCAGTGAGTGGCCACCGCCTGGACCACGTTGTTCTCCATGTTGCCGGCCAGCAGGGGGTGGGGCGGACAGAGCAGCACGCCTTCCCCGCCGGGTTTGCCCTCGGTGTACCAGAGATTTCCCTCAAGCACGCCTTCCGGCCCTGGGATGGAAACAGCCAGGCGATGACATTCCGCGACCATCAGTAGACCCCCTCGCTTTTGCTGGAGATCAGCGGGCGGATCGGCTCCACCGCCGTGACGGCGCGGTAGTCTCCTTTGTCTGTCGGTGCGGCATAGCAGGCGGTGTCCCGTTCCACCAGATTAAGCAGAAGAAAGGAAGGGTCCAAGCGATGGGCCACTACCCGTCCGCGCTGGCCCGGTTTCAGAGTGGTGGCGGCAAGATCGGGATTCTGCTCCGGGGCCTGGGGCTGCCAGGGGACCAGCTGAAACCAGAGGGCCGGATCATCGACCACATAGGTGGGAGGTTGGCCGGGCAGTGGTGGAGCATGCTCGAACAGCACCCCCACCAGGGAATTGCCGTAGCCCGGCAGCACCACGGCCTGTGGGAAAAGCCGATGGCGGATGGTCTCGGAATCGGCCACGGTCAGGGCCTTGCCGGCCAGGTGGATGCCGCGGATGCGGTTCCTTTCCTCGGCGGTCATCCTTTCGGCCAGGGCCAGGAGCAGAGGCGGGGTGATGAGCAGCACCTCGATGGCCTGGGTGTGGATCACGTTCAGGGCCTGGTCGAGCACATGGTCGAGGTAGAGGGTAAACCCCAGCGAGCCTGGGGCCTGTCGCTTGATCCAGCGCACGTCGCAGTCCACGCAAAATGGCTCAAGGCTGCCCAGGATCCGGGCCATGGCTCTGGCGCTCTGGCCGATGACATGGGGGCCGGATGGTCCAACAAAAAGCCAGTTGCCGCCCCTTGGAAAACCACGGAGATCCGCAGCCCGTTTCCAGGAATCGACAAAGGCGGCACTGAATTCGGTGGGGAGGTACACCCTGCGGATCGGCGCACCGGTGGTGCCGCCGGTCTCGGCCAGGATCATGCTTGGCAATTCGCCATGAAACCGCCTGGGGATAAAATCCAGCAGAGGCCGGGTACGCAAAGCCTCCGTGTTCATGGGGCCGAAGAGCTGAAATGCCTCGCAACAGGTGATTTCCTTTCTGGCCTCGAAACTGAGCCTTTTTTCCTGTTCCAGCCAATACGTCGAGCCTGTGTGCGGATCGAAATGGGTGGCGATGATCTCCTCGACAAGGGAGGCGGCGATGGTCATGTTTTTTCTCCTTTGGCGGTCCCGAAGGTGAGGAGTAGGGCAGGAAGAAGCAGGAGGTCGCAGATGATGCCATAGATGAGAGAGAGGCTGATCAAGAGGCCGAAATCCCTGAGCGGCATGAAGGGCGAGATGAGAAAACCCAGGAACCCGGTGGCGGTTACGATGGAGCTGGTGAACATGGCATAGGCCGTGTGGGAGATGGTGCGGTGCAGCCGGGTATGCGGGTCGGCGACTGCGGCCATCTCTTGCCAGGTATGCATGAAATGGATGGTGTCGTCCACCACCACCCCGAAAACGATGCTGGCCACGGTGACCGAGGCCACGCTGAGCGGGATGCCGAACAACCCCATGGTGCCCAAGAGATAGAGGACCGGCACGAAGTTGGGGATGATGGCCAGCACCGCCAGCCTGAGCGAGCGCAGGGCCAGCCCCATGACCAGGGAGACGGAGAGAAAGGCCAAGCCGAAGGTTGAAACCAGGGTGGTGAACATCTCCCTCTGGCCCCTGGTGTAGAGGGGCACCGTGCCGGTGACATAGGGGGTCGGCTTGGGTCCGAGCAGGGTTTGCAGCTCGGCTTCAATGGCGTCCACCAAGCGCATGGTTTTTTCCGAGGCTAGGGTGCGGGTGAGGATGGTGAACCGGATGGGGGCTTGCAGACCCAGGCTTGGCAGGAGCGGGGTGTCGAGGCTGGCCCCGTTGGCGGTGGCCATGGGCAGGGCGATTTTGCCGGTTTCGTCATAAAAGGAAAAGAAATGGGTTATCTCCGGATGGCGCGCAGCCAGGGTTAGCATACCCTGCTGGATGGCTCTGCTTTGTGCGGGGCAGTCGTCCAGGTCGATCTCCAGTGGGGTCAGGCCAATGCCTGCCTGTTCGATGGCCCGGTAATCCCTGCTGATGGCGGCCTCCGGTTTGAAAAAAGCGAGGATGAACGAACCTTTTTCAAGGTGCAGCATACCCCAGACCGAGAGGGCAACCAGCCCGGCCACAACAAGGAGGATTCGATTTTTGTGGCCGATGATGATCTGGCCCAGGAGGGTCTTTTGTCTTTCAGGTTGAATAACAGGTGTTGCCGTTGAGCTTTGGGAAAAAAGGGGGAGCAGCAGCAGGGTGGTGAGCAGGGAAAGCACGGAACCGATTGCCCCCCAGAGGCCCAGCTTCTGCACCGGGGTGTAGGCGCTGACCAGCAGGGAAAGAAAACCCAGCATGGTGGTGAGGGCGCAGAGCAGGCAGGGGGGCGCGACCTGGGCATAGATGGCAAACGGTTTCGGCTGGGCGGTTTTTTTCAGCAGATGGATGGCATGGGTGATGCCCAGGATCATGGTCAGCGGCGGCAGGGAGAGAAGAATAACGTTGAGCGGTTCGTGGGCTAGGGCGAGAAGGCCGGTGAGATGCAGGGCGGGCAGCAGGCCGCAGACCAGAGCCAGAGCGGTATGGCGCAGGCTGCGGAGAAAGAACAGCACCCCAAGGGCAAGGATCACGATAACCAGCGGAAAAAGGGTTTGGGTGGAGCTGGCGGAAAGGGAGTCCAGAGTATCGGTCAGATACCAGACCCCGCCTAGATGCGTGGGTTGTCCCTGTAATTGTCTGGCGGCGAGTTCTTTGACCTCGCGGATGAGTCCGGCCAGCTGGGGTGGAGTGCTATGCGCCTTTGGGAAAAGGAGGAGGAGATACCCCTGAGACGGGGAGCCAAGCCGGAACAGGGTCGTGCGTTCGACCTCCTTGATCTTTCTGGCTGCATTATTTATCTCCCGTGCGGCTTCCGGCCCGGCATCTGGCAGATAGGCGACAAGCGGGTCAACCAGATGGTGTTTTGCCGCGAACTCCTGAAAGTGCAGCCAGTGCGGGTCGTTTTCGGTCTGCCAGACCCCGATGGAATTGTCCACCGTGGAGCGGCCCGCAGCCAGACCCAACAATAGGGTGACTCCGGCCATCAGCAGGAGAACAGCGGTGCGGTTGCGGTGCAACCGTTGGCCCAGGGCAAGAAAGAATCGGTCCATCCCGTATCTCCTCTCTAGCGTCCGCCGGTGAGCTTGGCCACCCAGGGGGCCACGAACTTGATTCCGGCAAAGCTCATGGCGTGGTTGACCCGCTTTTTCACCAATTCTTTTGGACCATCCTTGAGCACCTCTTCCAGGGCGGTGACAAAATAATCAAGGTCCGCCTCTGCGATGATCAGGGGCGGGTAGACCCTCAGCACGGCCCGGTTGTTGAGCATCAGGGTGCCCAGGATTCCGTGTTTGTGCAGCAGGGCCGAGGCCACCATGCCGGGCAGGTGTTCGCGCAGCACGTTCTTGAGGCCGGGGATGGCCAGGGGCAGGTAGCTCACCTCGTCGATGATTGCTTCCTGGAACTCGATGCCCAGCATCAGCCCGCGCCCCCGTACCTCGGCGATCCATTGGGGATATTTTTCCTTCAGGGCCACAAGCTGGGCCTTGAAGCGTTCGCCCAACCGGGCGGCGCGCTGGGCCAAGCCTTCTTCCTGGTATACTTCGAGCGCGGCCAGGGCGGCAGCGCAGGCCAGGGTGCGGCCGCCGAAGGTGGTGGTCTGCACCAGGCAATCGTGGGGGTTGTCGTAGGCCTTGTGATGCACCGGGGTGCGGGAGATGGTGGCGCCGATGGAGGCGAGCCCCCCGCCCAGGGATTTGGCCAGGCACAGGATGTCCGGCACCACCCCTTCCGCCTCGCAGGCGAAAAAGGTGCCGGTGCGGCAGAGGCCGGTCTGGATCTCATCGAGGATCAGCAGCACCCCGTATTGTTCGGTGATCTCCCGGACCCGGCGCAGATAGCCCGCAGGCGGCACGATGACCCCGGCCTCGCCCTGGATCGGTTCGAGGATCACCGCGGCGATGGCGCCTTCGCCCTCCTGGGGCGCGGTTTTCAGCAGGGTCTCAATGGCCTCCGCATCGCCGTAGGGTACGGCATGGTTGGGCAGCAGCGGGAAATAACGGCGCAACCGTTCGTTGCCGGTGACCGACAGCGCTCCCAGGGTCTTGCCGTGCAGGGCTTCCTTGGCGTAGATAAAGCGTTGCCGCTTGCCCTTGAAATAGCGGCTGGCCAGCTTGAGCGCCGCTTCCACCGCCTCGGTGCCGGAGTTGCAGAGATAGACCTGATCGAGATCGCCGGGGCAGAGCAGGCTTAAGTTATGGGCCAGCACTGCCACGTGGCGGGAGAGAAGTTCCTTGGAAAGGTCCACCTTTTTGCCGGTCAGCACCTCGATCATGGCCTGTCTGACCTTGGGGTGGTTGTGGCCCAGGTTCAGGGCGCCGTAGGAGGAGACAAAATCGAGAATTTTTTTTCCTTGGGCGTCGATGATCACCGCGCCCTCGGCCTCCCGGGGGTCGATGGCCGTGTATTCCCCCATCTCCAGCAAGGTGACGAGGCCAGGGTTCACATGCTTGCGGAAGAGGGCGACTGCCTCGGCGTACGGGCGTTTGCCAATTTCATCCAGGGGTATCCAATCCGGGTGCATGGTCAACCCTCCGTCTTTGGTTCGGGATAGGGATAGCGCTGGAAAAATTCCTCCAGGGCCGTGGCGGTGCGCAGGGCCTCATAAAAGTTGCCCGAGATCTTGGTCTTGCCGGCGAAAAAGCTCTTCTGGGGCGAGAGCGTGTTTCCGGCCACGGCGAGAAAGGTTTCCGCATCGGTGCGAAAGCCGAATCCGCCGGTCTGGCCCCCTTCCGTTACCTTGGTAAGGATACCATTTTCAATGGTCAGCGACCAGCAACCCTGGTTGGCGATCTCGATCCAGAATCCGGCGGACAGGCTCATGAGATTCTTGATCAGGGGCTGGCCCAT
>JBAZCG010000025.1:0-6911 GCA_041671085.1 Desulfurivibrionaceae bacterium
GCCGTGATCGCGGTCCTTGATATCCTGGGTTTTGCCAGGCAGGACGTTGCCCAGGGTCTACGGAAATTTCAAGGAGTGCGGCGGCGGCAGGAGGTTCGGGGCGTGGTGCGCGGGGTGACGGTGATCGATGATTTTGCCCATCACCCAACCGCGGTTCGGGAAACCTTGGCTGCTCTGGCCGCCGCCTATGCCGGGCGCCGCCTGGTGGCTGTTTTTGAGCCCCGGACAAATTCCAGCAGACGCAAGGTTTTTCAGGAGGCCTACGCCGCTGCCTTTGATGCTGCGGCAGAGGTTCTGGTGCGCGAGCCTGCTCCCCTTACCAATATCCCGGTTGCCGAACAGTTTTCCTCCCCTCAGTTGGTTGACGATCTGACAAATCGTGGCCTCTCTGCCGGGTATTTTTCCACAACCGAAGAACTCCTTTCCTATCTTGATGGCAGCGCCCGCGAAGGCGACGTGGTGGTCATCATGTCCAATGGCGGGTTTGACAACATCCATCAGCGGCTTCTCGAGTTGCTGGCTCGGACTGTTGCCGCACCGATGTAAAAATAAAAAAAACGACAAAAAAAGCACGGGCTAGGTAGTTGTCGCCACGGTATTTATACCTTGGCTAACAGTCTGAATTTGTGTCGATTTCGAGGCTTTCCCTTCTGCTGGTCCAGAAGAAATCCCGGTGTGAACCTCTGCTTTTAACTTCTTGAAAAAATGGAAAAAACAGGGGTTTTTTGCCTCGTTTTTTGGTGGTCCGCTTTTTCTGAATACCCATTCAGTATTTGCTTGACATCAATTTTTGATAGGGCTATTTAGACCGGAAGCTATTCGCATAATGCGCTTCAACCTAAGGAGCATACAGTCGTGGAACAGCAGGCAACTCTTGATATTCTCTATGTGGCAGCCTTTTTCTTGGGCGGCCTGGGCTTTGCGGTGGGGCCGTTTATTATCGCCCTCCTCCTTGCCCCCCGGTCCACCAGAAACACCCAAGGGAAAACAAAGCAACTTATTGAATGCGGCATGGAGCCCATTGGTGATGCCTGGATTCGTTTCGGCATTGTCTATTATCTCTATGCCCTGATGTTTGTGGCCTTTGCCGTGGACATCCTCTTTTTGTTTCCGGTGGCGCTGGTTTACAACAGGGCAGGGCAGGCCGGACTCAATATCGGCGACCTCCGGGCTTTTCTTGAGATCCTGATCTTTGTCGGAATCCTGTCCTTGATAATCATCTATGCTTGGAAAAAGGGAGTGTTCAAGTGGGAACGCAAAATTTACAACCCGCGATAGTTCAGTTTGCCCAGCTTGACAAGCTGCTTGCCTTGGGGCGCGCGAATTCTCTTTGGCCCATGACCTTCGGTCTTGCCTGCTGCGCCATTGAGATGATGGCCACCGGCGCCTCCCGTTTCGATCTGGCCCGGTTCGGCGCCGAGGTTTTCCGGCCGTCCCCCCGCCAGTGCGACGTGATGATCGTTGCCGGCACCATCAGCAAAAAGATGGCCGCTGCCGTGGAAACCCTGTACGACCAGATGCCCGAGCCCAAATGGGTTATCGCCATGGGCAACTGCGCCATCTCCGGCGGGCCCTTTGTTTTTGAGGGCCAGTACGGCATTGTCGAGGGTGCGGATAAGCTGTTTCCGGTGGATGTGTTCATCCCTGGCTGCCCGCCGCGCCCCGAGGCCTTGATCGAGGGGATTCTCGAGCTGGAAGAAAAGGTGACGGGTTCTCGCAGATGGCCACGAGTGGAGGTGGGTTGATCATGAATTGTGCCGCGATCAAACAGAAACTGTCCGCCGTTGGGGCTGAGGCAATAAGCGAAACCGAGTATGCCCGCAAAGGCTTTGCCCTAGACGTGCAGGTTGCCCCAGAGCAGCTTGTCGCCGCAGTCTCGGTGTTGGACGCGGAAGGGTTTTTTATTGAGGCTGTCACCGGCGTGGATTGGCTGGGCGAGCAGGCCGCTTTGCGCAAGGAAGCGGAGGCAAAAGCTGCCGCCGAGGCCAAGGCCAAGGCAGAGGCCGCCGCAGCCGCAGGGGAAGAAGCACCTCCCGCCGCAGTGCCTACAGAACAGGGCGAGCTTCCCGAAGACGTGCTGGAGGCGGTGTACGACTTCAATCATTATGAAGGTCTCTGTCGGGTGACGATTCGTACCAGGATGCCGCGTAGCAAGCCGGAGGTTCCCACCATTTCGCAGATCTATCCCGGGGCCAACTGGCATGAGCGGGAAACCCATGATTTCTTCGGGATCAATTTTGTCGGACACCCCTATCTTGTCCCCTTGCTGTTGCCGGAAGATGCTGATTTTCATCCCCTGCTGAAGGATTTCCGCCCATGAGCGCCTTTGTCCAAAGTCAAGCCAATGAAACATTTGTCTTAAACCTCGGGCCCCAGCATCCTGCCACCCATGGAGTTCTGCGGGTCAAGCTGACCATGGACGGAGAGTACATCGTCGAAGCGGAGCCGGTTCTGGGTTACATCCATCGCATGCACGAGAAGATGGGGGAGAACCGGACCTGGGCCCAGTTCCTGCCCAACACCGGCCGGATGGACTATCTCCATGCCCTGGCCTTCAACCATGGCTATGTCTCCGTGGTGGAACGGGCCGCAGGCATTTCGGTGCCGGAACGGGCCGAATACCTGCGGGTGATCACCTCCGAACTGAACAGGGTCTCCAGCCATCTCCTCTGGTTTGGCGCCTTTATCCTGGATCTTGGCGGGTTTTCCCCGCTGCTCTATGCCTTTGATGACAGGGAGCATATCCTTGATCTGTTGGAATCGGTGACCGGTTCCCGCCTCACCTACTGTTATTTCCGCTTTGGCGGGGTGTACAACGACATCGATGAAAATTTTGTCGCCGGAGCCCGGGCGTTTATCAAGCGTCTCCGTGATCGGATGCCCATGTACCATAACCTGGTCACCAAGAATATCATCCTGATGAAACGACTCCAGGAGGTCGGGCCGATCTCTGCGGAGATGTGCCGCAAATACGGGGCTACCGGTCCGGTGTGCCGGGGTTCCGGCATCAATTTTGATGTGCGCAAGCATGAGCCGTATTCCATCTACCCGGAAATGGACTTCGACGTCCCGGTGTACGAGCAGGGCGATTCCATGGCCCGTTACATGGTGCGGATGGACGAGATCGAGCAGAGTCTGCGCATTGTGGAGCAGGCTCTGGATAAGCTGCCCGAAGGGCCGGTCATGGCGGAGAAGGTCCCCAAGATTCTCAAGCCTGCCAAGGGCGATTATTACCATGCCGTGGAGACGGCGCGCGGCTCGTTTGGCGTGCGGGTGGTCAGCGACGGGACAAATACCCCGTACCGGTTGAAACTCCGTTCCCCAACCTTTTCCAATTTGAGCCTCTATGGCGAGGCCTGTCGGGGCATGTTGCTGCCTGACGCCCTTGCCCTGATGGGAAGCCTGGATTTGGTCATCCCCGAGATAGACAGGTAAGGAGCTTCGTTATGTATGTGGATCCTGAAATAATACGGCTGCTGGCATTCCTCATCGGAGTGATCGCCTTTGCCGCCCTGAATGCCGCCTATCTGGTCTGGCTGGAACGCAAAGAGGCCGCGCATATCCAGCGTCGGATCGGACCCAAGGAGGTTGGCCCCTTTGGTCTGCTCCAGCCGCTGGTGGACGGCATCAAGCTGATGACCAAGCAGCTCATTGTTCCGGCCGGGGTTGATCCCGTCCTGTTCAAGATCGCTCCGATCCTGGTCATGGTTCCCGCGATCATGAGCTTTGTCACCATCCCCTTCAGCGAAACGCTGGTGGCGAGGAATCTTGACATCGGCTTGCTGG
Source organism: Desulfurivibrionaceae bacterium (assembly GCA_041671085.1). Lineage (GTDB taxonomy): Bacteria > Desulfobacterota > Desulfobulbia > Desulfobulbales > Desulfurivibrionaceae > Thiovibrio. The sequence continues at coordinate 3,787 of JBAZCG010000025.1, forward strand.
CCATCTTCGCCTTTGCCTCGGTGAACGTGCTCGGTCTTCTCCTTGGCGCTTGGGGTTCGCGCAACAAATACGCAGTTATCTCCGCGGCCCGTGTGGTTTCCCAAAACGTGGCCTATGAGATTCCCATGCTGGTCACGGTGGTGACCCTGGTTATGATCACCGGTAGCATGAATCTCCATACCATCGTGATGCAGCAACAGGGCGGTTTCTGGCACTGGAATATCTTCAACCTTTCCGCCAGCCCCCTGATGCCCATAGCCTTCCTGATCTTCTTTGTCTGCATGCTGGCGGAGACCAACCGGGCGCCCTTTGACATGGCCGAGGCGGAGAGCGAACTGGTGGCCGGTGCCTTTACCGAATACTCCGGCATGGGCTTTGGTGTCTTTTTCATGGGCGAGTATGCCAATATTGTCATCGGCGCCAGTATGGCGACCATTCTTTTCCTGGGCGGCTGGGATTGCCCTCTGGGGCTTTTCCCGGGGGTGGTCTGGTTCCTGGTCAAGATGTATTTCCTGATCTTCACCGTCATCTGGATCCGTTGGACCTTCCCCAGAACAACCTTTTACGGGCTGCTCAATCTTTCCTGGAAGATTTTGATCCCGATCTCCTTTTTTAATCTGATTCTTACCAGTGCCATGTTGAAGGTGTTTTAACCATGATCGACTATCTCAGAGAGATTATCAGCGGGACCTGGAGCCTGTTTGTCGGCCTGGGGATTACCATCCGGTATTTTTTTCAGCCGGTGGTGACGGTGCAGTATCCGTACCAGACCTTGCCCATGACCCCACGCTTTCGGGGGCATATCGAGCTGGTGAAAGATGAGGAAACCGGGGCAACAAAGTGCATCGTCTGCGGCATGTGCCAGAAGGCCTGCCCCTCGAACTGTATCACGGTGAATGGCGAAAAGCAGGAAGGGGTCAAGGGGAAGGTGCTCACCGAGTACACCCTGGATTTCACCAAATGCAGCCTGTGCGGGCTTTGTGTGGAAAGCTGTACGCCCAAGGCAATCGCTTTTTCCAAGGATTACAATCTCGCGGGCGTCAGTAAGGAAGCGTACATCTTTGATCTCAAAAAACGTCTGGAGGCAAAGAACTGATGATCTCCTTGTTCTCGGTTGAAGGCCTATCTGGCCTCTTGTTTCTGGGGTTTATCGGCATCACTCTGGCCGGGGCTTTGATTGCCACCTCCGCTCGTAGCCTGATCCGCAGCGTGGCGGGTTTGGCCCTCTGCTTTCTTGGGGTGGCCGGGCTCTACTACTATCTCAACAGCCCCTTTGTCGCTCTGATGCAGATCCTTATCTATGTGGGGGCCATCTGTGTCACCATCATCTTTGCCGTGATGCTGGCCGAGTCTTCCGAGCTCAAGCAGGTGACCCGGCGCAATGTGCTCGTTGGCCCCCTGGCCTTTTTGGCCAGCGGTATCCTGGTTTTTGCCTTGGCGGGTCTGGCCTTGAAAACAGAGTGGCGTCCGGCCCCTTGCCTGGTGAATCGCGGCACGGTTGACAATCTTGGCCAGTCTTTGCTCACCACCTACAGCATGAGCTTTGAGCTGATTTCCGTGGTCTTGCTGGTGGCGGTGGTCGGCTCGCTGGTTCTGGCCCGGGCCGGGAGGGATAAGTAATGGAAATTTTGGTACTCAGCAACAGCCTGCAAACCTATCTGGTGGTCGCGGCCCTGCTTTTCGGCATCGGCATCTACGGCTTGGTGCAGCGCCAGACCTTTATCGGGATGTTGATCTCCGCGGAATTGATCCTGAGCGGGGCATCCCTCAACTTCATGGCTTTTAACCGTTTTCTCGCCCCCGATCCCACGGTGGGCCAGGTCTTTACCCTGTTCATCATGGCCATTGCCGCTGCTGAAGCGGCCATTGCCCTGAGCATAATCATCGCCGTCTATCGGAACTACAAATCCATCGACACCGAAGATGTCGTGGATCTGCAAGGTTAGAGAGGAAAGGAATAAGGGACATGGATACAATTGTTTCCGTAAAACCGCTGCTCGCCATACTGACGGCCCTGGCCGGGTCCGTTCTTGTGATGATGTCCGGTCGCAAGCCCAATATCAGGGAGTCGTGGTCCTTTATCGCGGCGGTGACGATGTTTGGCATCATCGCTTCGATGATCACCACCGTTGCTCCGGCTCCGCTGGGTGAGGGCAAGACCATTGTCTATCAGCTCTTTAAGCTCCTGCCCGGGGTCTCCATCACGCTGAGGGTCGATGCCTTCTCCATGATCTTCGCCGTGGTCGCCTCCTTTCTCTGGATGCTGGCGGTGATTTATTCCGCCGGTTATATGCGGGGGCTGCACGAGCATGCGCAGACCCGGTTCAATGCCTGTTTCGCCCTGGCCCTGTTTGGCGCCATCGGCGTGGCCTTCTCCGACAACCTCTTCACCCTCTATCTCTTCTATGAGATCGTCAGCGTCTGCACCTACCCCCTGGTTGCCCATCATCAGGATGAAGAGGGCTACGAGGGGGCGAAGAAGTATATCGTCTATCTGACCACCACAGCCAAGGGGTTGGTCCTGCCGGCCATGATTCTCATCTATGTGCTCACCGGCTCCTTGGATTTTGCCGACAATATCCGTACAGGCATCTTTTCCAGTGGCACCGTGGATGCCCATGGCGCCCTGGTGACCATGCTCTACGTCTTCTGCCTCCTGGGGTTTGCCAAGAACGGGCTCATGCCTTTCCACAACTGGCTTCCCGGGGCGATGGTGGCCCCGACCCCGGTTTCCGCCCTGCTCCATGCCGTGGCCGTGGTCAAGGTCGGCGTCTTCTGTACAACCCGGGTCATGCTCTATGTTTTCGGCACCGACCTGATGCAGGGGTTGAATCTTGGCATCCCCACCGCCTATTTTGTCTCCTTTACCATTCTGGTGGCCTCGATCATCGCCCTGTCCAAGGATAACCTCAAGGCGCGGCTTGCCTATTCAACGGTGAGCCAGCTTTCCTACATCATCCTTGGCGTGGCTCTGCTGACCCCCAGCGGCATTCAGGGCGGGCTGGTGCATATCGCCAACCATGCCTTTGCCAAGATCACCCTCTTTTTCTGCGCCGGGGCGATCTATGTGGCGACCCATAAGAAATCCATCTCAGAGATGAGCGGCCTGGGTCGGTCCATGCCCT
>JBAZCG010000025.1:6921-36065 GCA_041671085.1 Desulfurivibrionaceae bacterium
CACCTTTGGTGCCTTCGCCATCGCCTCCCTCAGCATGATCGGCGCCCCGCCGGTTGCCGGCTTTGTTACCAAGTGGAAGCTTCTGGTGGGGACCATGGAAATGGAGTCCCATTATATCGGGATCTTGCTGGTGCTGCTGGCCAGCACCCTGCTGAACGTGGCCTATTTCGCGCCGGTAACCTATCGGGCCTTTTTCGGCAAACGGCCGGAGGGGGAAGCCTATGCCGGGATCCAGGAGGCGCCCCTGGCCATGGTGGTGCCCATCATGATTGCCGCGATTATCTCGGTGGTCATCGGCATCTACCCTGATTTTATGATGAACTTTGTCAAGGCGGTGACGGGATGATATTGAAACTGATTGATTTTCTGCGTGACCGGTTGACGCTGGTCATCCGTCTGTCCTATGTCGGGCTGGCGCTGGTGGTGGCTTGGGACGTTCTCTTTGTCTCCAAGGAGCATGCCCATACCGCAGTTGAGCATATTCCAGGTTTCTGGGCGGTCTTCGGTTTTATCGCCTGTGTGGTGATCATCATTGTTTCCAAGTGGTTTGGTCATCGGGGAATCATGACCCGTGAGGATTACTATGATAACTAATTTTTGGCTGCATCCGGCCCTGATACTCATTGTTGGCGCCTTTATCCTGCCCTTTCTGCCGAAATGGCTGAAGCGGCCCTATCTGATCATTGTCCCGACCCTGGCTTTTCTGGATGTATTGTCCATGCAGGGGCAGAACGGCACCTTCGGGGTGGTTCGCTTTCTCGATTGGTACCTCACCTTTGGCCGGGTGGATGGCTTGACCATGGTCTTTGCCTACATCATGACCCTGATGTGCATCATCGGTACCATCTACGGTCTCCATGTGGAGGATGATTTCCAGCATGTCGCGGCCTGGCTTTATGTTGCAGGTTCCCTGGGGGTTATCTTCTGCGGCGATTACTTGGTCCTCTTTCTTTTCTGGGAATTGATGGCCTTTGCCTCGGTCTTTCTCGTCTGGTTCCGCAGGCGGCCCGAATCCCAAGCGGTCGGCTACCGGTATCTGCTGGTGCATACCGCCGGCGGCCTTGCCCTGCTGGCCGGGCTTGTCCTACGCTACCAGGCCACAGGTGGTGATCTCTCCTTTGGCCCCATCGGGGTAGGCAGTCCGAGCATCTCGACCTATCTGATCATGATCGGCTTTCTCTTGAACGCCGCGGTGCCGCCTTTCCATGCCTGGCTGCCCGACGCCTACGGGGAAGCGACCGTTACCGGCGCGGTGTTCATGTGTGCCTTCACTACCAAAACCGCAATCTACGCCCTGGCCCGCGCCTTTGCCGGGATGGAGATTCTGGTCCCCCTTGGCGTCTGCATGGCCCTCTACGGGGTGGTCTACGCAGTGCTTGAAAACGATTCCCGAAGGCTCCTTGCCTACCACATCATCAGTCAGGTCGGCTATATGGTGGCCGGTGTCGGCATCGGCACCGAGCTTGCCATCAACGGCACCTGCGCCCATGCCTTTGCCCATATCCTCTACAAGGGGCTGCTGTTCATGGGCTGCGGTTCGGTGCTGCACATGACCGGCAAAAGCAAGTTCAGCGATTTGGGCGGCCTCTACAAGAAGATGCCGAGGACCTTTGTCTTCACCATGATCGGGGGGCTATCGATCTCCGCCTTTCCGCTTTTTTCCGGATTTGTCAGCAAGGCGATGATCGTCTCCGCGGGCTTTGAGGTCCACAACTACTGGGCTGGATTCTTACTGACCATGGCTTCGGCCGGAACCTTTCTCCACACCGGTCTCAAGGTGCCCTATTTTATCTGGTTCGGTAAAAATAATTGTAGCCAGGAGACCTGGGACAAGGCTGCTGATCCGCCATGGAACATGCAGCTTGGCATGGGAATAGCCGCGTTTCTCTGCATCCTGATCGGCAGCTACACCCCCTATCTGTACAACATGTTGCCCTATCAGCAGGCTGCGGCGGGCTATCACCCATACACCGCGTATCATATCTCGGAAACCATGCAGATCCTGCTCTTCACCGCCCTGGGCTTCTTCCTGCTCATCAAGAAGCTGGCGCCGGAGCCCAAGATCAGTCTCGATCTGGACTGGTTCTATCGCATGGGCGGCCGCGGCTTTTTCTGGCTGGCCAGAAAGCCCATCCAGTGGGCGGACAGCTGTGTCAGTGAAGGGTACCGCTACGTTGGCCTGATGCCGCTGATGACCACGGCCCAATTCTGGTCCTGGTTTGACTGGCATGCCATTGACGGTGTGGTGGACGGTCTGGCGAAAACGGTGCGCGGCGTCGGTGGCCTGGTGCGACGGGCGCAGAGCGGCCAGTTGCAGTACAACATTTTTTATGCGGTATCCTTTGTTGCTGTTGCGCTCGTTTTATATGTATTTGCCTAATATTTATTGCCGAGGATAGTGGGAATGGACTTTTTGATAATGAATTCGATGGGGTTTCCCATTCTGAGCGCCCTGATCTTTCTGCCCTTGGTTGGTGCCCTCGTTTTGCTGTGTATTCCGGGGGACACAGCGGCCAAGAACTGGACGATGCTGGTAACCGTGGTCACGGCCCTGGTTTCCCTGCCTCTCTACTGGAATTTTGATGCGACCACCGCCAAATATCAGTTCGGCGAACACGCCTCCTGGATCTCCGCGCTGAATATCAATTACACCCTGGGGATCGACGGGATTTCCCTGCTGTTGGTGTTGCTGACCACCATGATCATGCCCCTCTGTGTTCTCGGTTCCTGGCGGTACATCGACAAGCGGGTCAAGGAATTCATGATCTGTCTGCTGCTCATGGAAACCTCCATGCTCGGCGTATTCATGGCCCTTGATTTCATCCTGTTTTATCTGCTGTGGGAAGCGATGCTCATTCCCATGTACCTGTTGATTGCGGTCTGGGGCGGTCCCCGCAAGGTGTATGCCTCGACCAAGTTTTTCCTCTACACCCTGGCGGGCTCGGTCCTGCTTTTGGTTGCCATCATCGGCCTCTATCTGGACCAGGGAACCTTCAGCATCCCCGCTTTGATGGGGCAGGATTATTCCACCAACTTTCAGGTTGTCGTCTTTCTGGCCTTTTTTCTCGCCTTTGCCATCAAGGTGCCGATGTTTCCCTTCCATACCTGGTTGCCCGCCGCCCATGTCGAGGCGCCCACCGCCGGTAGCGTTATTCTGGCCTCGATTCTCTTAAAGATGGGGACCTATGGCTTTCTGCGTTTTTGCCTGCCCATAACCCCGGAAGCCACCATGATTTTCGTGCCCTATATCCTGTGGCTCTCGGTGGTCGGTATTCTTTACGGCGGCTTCACCGCTCTGGCCCAGCAGGACATGAAAAAGCTGATTGCCTACTCCAGTGTCGGGCACATGGGTTTTGTCACCCTTGGTATTTTTGTCCTGAACCAGCAGGGGCTGGAGGGGGCGCTCCTACAGATGATCAACCATGGTATCACCACCGGCGCGCTCTTCTTCTGCGTGGGCATGATCTATGAACGAACCCACAGCCGGGAACTGGACGCTGCGGCAGGGCTTGGCAAATACATGCCGGTGTATGTCAGCTTTCTCGCCTTTTTTTCGCTTTCCTCCCTGGCCTTTCCTGGAACCAACAGTTTTATCGGAGAGTTCATGATCCTGGTCGGGAGCTTTACCAATAACAAGATCGTTTCGGCCTTCGCCATTCCGGGTGCGATCCTGGCTGCGGCTTATATGTTCCGCATGCTCCAGCGGGTGGTGTGGGGCAGGCCGGTGAATCCGGACCATACCGGCATCTCTGACCTGAATCTTCGGGAGATGGTGACCCTGGCCCCTTTGCTCTTTTTTGTTTTCTGGATTGGCCTTTCTCCGGAGCCGTTTCTGAGGGTGATGCATGTGAGCGTTACCCACCTCATCGAGCAGGTGGGGGTTGCCTCGGGTGGAGCCGCTGTTTCTGTTGCCAAGCTGATGATTCCGTAACGGAACTTTCTGAAGATTTTTAAGTTACTTACGCAAAGGATACACAATGAAGCTCATGCTGTTTGCTCCTGAATTATTGCTTCTCTTGGGGAGTCTGGTCCTTTTCCTGGTTAGTACCGGCAAGGTCGGCGGCAAGAAGGCCCGCGCCGTGACCCTGGGTCTGGCGCTGATCAATGTCTTGGTCTGCCTGGCGTGTGTGCGCCAGGAGGGCAGCCTGTTTTACGAGGCCTACCGGATTGATTTCTTCTCGCAGCTCATCAAACTTGTCATTTCCATGGGCTTTGCCATTGTCCTGCTGTTCAGCACGGAACTGAAGGGGATCGATGACGAGATCCGCCCCGAATATTACCTGTTTCTGACCTTGAGCACCCTGGGCCTTCTCATGCTGGTGAGCAGCGTTGAATTGCTTACCATGTTCATTGCCCTGGAGCTCTCCTCCTACTCCCTCTATATCCTTGTGCCCATGCGGGATGACCGGACGGGGTTGCGGATGCAGATGGAGTCGGCGATCAAGTACATCCTTTTCGGGGTGGTTGCCACCGGCGTTATGCTCTTTGGCATGAGTTACCTCTTTGGCCTCACCGGCACCACCTATCTTGTCGAGCTTCTGCCGCGACTCCACCAGATGATGGGCAGCCCCGCCGCCCTCATTGCCGTTGCCATGGTTCTGGGCGGGTTCTTTTTTAAATTGGCCGTCTTCCCCTTCCATTCCTGGGTTCCGGATGTCTATCAGGGGGCTTCCAACGAAACCACCGCGTTTATCGCCTCGGTTCCTAAGGTTGCGGCCGTGGCCATGCTTATCCGTTTGACCGCGCTGGCCACCCCTGAGGGTCAGGCTATTGTCACACTGCTCATCGTCCTTTCAGTTTGTTCGATGTTTTATGGCAATCTTGTCGCCCTGGTTCAGACCGACATGAAAAGAATGCTTGGTTTCTCCGGCATAGCCCATGCCGGGTATGTCCTGCTTGGTCTTGTCACCATGCAGGAAGTTGGCTACGCCACCTCGCTCTATTATATTGTCGGGTATCTGGTGATGAACCTTGCCGCTTTTCTGGTCATCTGCAAGGTGTCCGAACACGGTGAGAACCTTGCGGTTGATGATTTGAGCGGATTGCACAAACGAGCTCCCTTGCTCGCCCTAACTCTGGCGGTCAGCATGTTTGCCATGGCCGGCATCCCACCGTTTGTTGGGTTCATGGGTAAATTCATGCTGTTGACCGGGGCTTACAAGGCTGGGCACCTTCCTTTGGTTATTCTGGCGGCCATTAATACCGCCATCTCCATCTATTATTATCTGTCCGTGGTTCGGGTAACTTACTCAGCCAGCCCGGAAGATCGTCCCGCTGTGGTTGTCGGTGGTGTCGCCAAGGCAGTAAGCATCGTCCTGGTTATGATCATCATCGCCATGGGGCTTGTGCCGGATCCGATTCTGCAACTGGCCACGGATGCTGTTCGCGCCATTCTCTAACAGGATGTCATAAAAGGCGTCCTGGTTTTTAGCACCGATCCGTTCTTGGAGCGCAAATAGACTGCGGGGAAAAGTTTTTTCGCAGTCGGTTCACCCCAGGCCCATGGCCTGTCTTTCGTAGAGTTTCCGCCAGGACGAGGGGAGACTCTTGACAACTGATAAAATAATTGTATAATCTACAAAATTATTCGGGCCTGCGGGAATAACTCAGTGGTAGAGTGTCAGCTTCCCAAGCTGAAGGTCGCGGGTTCGAATCCCGTTTCCCGCTCCAACGTAGTTTCGGGCATTTCAGCGCTTGCTGGCAAGAAAACGCAATGTTTTCTTTGGGCGTAAGGGTGCTGTTCTGGTTAGGCGGCATTGTTTTGGATTGAAAGAACCGGTCATTCCGATCCGGTTGGTGAATTTTAGAAAGTGGGCTCAGGCCCGCTTTTTTTATTGGTATACTGTGCTATGGAAGAAGAGGCGATAGAGTCACCCCTGGTTCGGCGGTTGACGGAGCTGGTTGTGCCAGTGGTCGTGGGTTCCGGCTGTGAGCTGGTGGAGCTGCAGTTCAGGCGCGAGGCTCCCGGCTGGGTTCTTCGCCTTGTCATCGACAATGAAAATGGCATCGGCATTGATGATTGCTCTCGGATCAGCCGGGAGGTCGCCCATCTTCTTGAGGTGGAGGATCCCATTGAACAGTCATACAGCCTGGAGGTTTCTTCCCCCGGCCTTGACCGGCCCCTGAAGAGGGAAAGGGATTTTTTGCGCTGCAAGGGGAAAAAGGCCAAGGTGGTTGTAATGGAGCCCATTGACGGGCAGAACCAGTGGATTGGCCTGATTGAAGATGTGACTCAGGAGTCGGTAACGTTGCGCACCGACCATGGTATAATAGAAATCCCGTTTACCCGGATGAAAAAGGCCCGTCTGGTTATTGAGTTTTAAGACCGGCTGGCCGGTGTTGACCATAAGGGGGCGAGGCCCTCGGTGGCGGATGTCCGGGCGTAATCGCCGAAAGAGAGACAGGAGAGAACAATGCTGTCAGATTTGAAACGAATTCTTGATCAGATAAGTAGAGACAAGGGGATTGATCGCCAGTTGTTGGTTGATGCCATTGAGGAAGCGGTGATGTCCGCGGCCAAGAAGAAATTTGGCCAACGGCGGGAGCTTGAGGCCCACTATAATGATGAGATCGGCGAGGTTGAACTCTTCCAGTTCCGCAATGTTGTTGAGGCGGTTGAGGATGAGCAAACGGAAATTTCCTTGACCGAGGCCTTGGTTCTCGACCCGGAAGTGCAGCTCGGCGACGAGCTTGGCAGCAAGATGGACAGCGTTTCCGATCTTGGCCGCATTGCCGCCCAGTCTGCCAAACAGGTGATCATTCAGAAAATGAAGGATGCTGAATGCAATGTCATTTATGAAATGTACAAAGATCGCAAGGGTGAGGTTGTCAACGGCATTGTTCAGCGTTTCGAACGGGGCAATATTATTGTCAATCTTGGGCGGACCGACGCCATTTTGCCGACCAAGGAACAGATGCCACGTAAATCATACCGGCAGGGGGACCGAATTCGAGCCCTTCTGCTTGATGTTCGCCAGAGCAGTAGAGATCCGCAACTGGTCTTGAGTCGGACTAATGATGAGTTCGTGACCAAGTTGTTTGCCATGGAGGTTCCGGAGATTGCTGAGGGGATCGTGAAAATCCTGGGGGTGAGCCGTGAACCCGGCGCTCGTGCCAAGATTGCCGTGAGTTCGTCCGCCTCGGATGTCGATCCGGTGGGTGCCTGTGTCGGGATGAAGGGCTCCAGGGTGCAGAACGTGGTCCAGGAATTACAGGGCGAAAAGATCGATATTGTCCCCTGGAGTCCGGATCCGGCCCGCTATGTTTCCAATGCCTTGTCCCCAGCCCAGGTTTCGCTGGTGGTGGTGGATGAGGAGAAGAAAACCTTGGTGGTGGTTGTGCCTGATGACCAGCTTTCGCTGGCAATCGGCCGACAGGGGCAGAATGTGCGCTTGGCCGCCGCCCTGTTGGGGTGGCGGATTGATGTGAAGAGTGAGCAAAAATATGCTAAGTTTAGTGAAGAAGGCTTTCAGTCGCTTCTTGATGTGCAGGGGATGGATGAAAAAACTGCGGAAGCCCTCTATGATGCGGGCTTCAATTCAGCCCAGAATTTGGCTGAGGCGGAGGTTGCAACTGTGGTTGCCGAGCTGGAATCCCTCGACGAGAATAGGGTTGCCCGCTTGATCTCTGCTGCTCAAAAAGTCAATACAGTCCGAGAGCAAGACGGGTCAGAACCGGCGTCAATCGAGGATTGAGAGTAATAGGTTGCTTGACATGACCGCAGTCTTTCGAGAAAAAGGCAGGGTGCCGATCCGGACATGTCTGGGGTGCCGCCAGAGAAAAGCGCAGCAGGAGCTGTGGCGGTTTGCCATGGACAACAGTGGTTGTGTGATGAAAGATTTCCGCGGGAAGCATGATGGGCGTCATGTCTACTGTTGTCAGGCTGACAGTTGTCTGCAGAAGTTTTTTAAAAACAAAAAAGGATTATCCAGAGCGTTTCGCCAACAGGTGCTGGGATTTAACGGAGGGTTGCAAGACCTCTTCGGGAGTGAGCAATGACAAAAATCAGGGTTTACGAGTTAGCTAAAGAAGCGGAAATGGAAAACAAGGATTTGGTGGCGGCCCTCATTGAGATGGGCTATGCCATTAAATCCCATAGTTCCTCTCTGGATGATGAAACCGCACAGGATATCCGCCAAAGGCTCGGGATAGGACAGACCCGGACGGAAGAAAAAAGGATCCAGGGCGCCGGGCGGACCACCATTATTCGCAGAAGAACTAAGAATGTGCCGGTTGAGGTTCCGTCAGCGGTAGAAGCGCCTGTCAAGCCGAGGCCACCTGTCGTTTTTGCGGCAGAGAGTGATGAGGTTGGGCTGACCAAGGCAGAAATATTCGAGGAAAGCGCTCAGGGCGTCGAAGAAACCGAGAGAGATGAGGTTGCCGAGCCGATGCTTTCTGTGGAACCGGAAGGCGAGGAAGAGCCGGAGTTGTCTATCCGGCCCGGGGAAGAAGAGACCGGGGTAGCCGTTGATGAAGGGGCTGTCGAGACAGCAGGGGTCGAAGAAGTCTCTGTCGTGGAGACGGTCGAGGACGACGAAGCGGAAGAGTCGGCCCCCTTTGTGCCGGAAAAGCATCGCCAGGGGTTTGCCCGGGTGATTAAAAGGGCGGCCATTGTCATTGCGCCCGCAGCTCCTCCCCGTCCGTTCACGCCCAGGCCGCCGAAAAGAGTCGAAGCGGTTAAAGGAAAGCCCGTTGTTGCCGATGTTTCCCCCGCCAAGGGAGTCGATGAGGGTGACAAGGGGAAAAAGGGCAAGCGGTTTGTTAAATTCACCACGGAGACCGCCGAGCACGACCGGAGCAAAAAAGCTCCTTTGCGTACTCAGCGGCAGGCCGATATCGAGATCGAGGATGTTGACGATGCGTTGGGTGGGAAAATCCCCGCTGGCCTGCGTATAGCACGCAACGTGCGGAGCGGCGGCAAAAAAGGCAAGCGCCAGAACGTTTCCCAGCCGGCAGCGGAACCCAAAGCGATCAAAAAGCGGATCAAGGTTCTGGAAACTATTTCGGTTGGTGATCTTGCCCACCGGATGGGCCTCAAGGTCGGGGAGCTTATCGCCAAATTGCTGGGGATGGGGGTTATGGCCACCATCAACCAGGCTCTTGATGTTGAGACCGCGACCCTGGTAGCCTCGGATTTCGGCTATGAAGTCGAGCAGGGGGTTACCGAGGAACAGACCATTCTCAATTTGGAAGAACAGGAAGGCGGCGGGGAGATGCTCCCAAGGCCGCCGGTGGTCACGGTCATGGGGCATGTCGATCATGGCAAGACCTCGGTGTTGGACGCCATCAGAAAAACTGACGTGGCGGCCGGCGAGGCCGGTGGCATCACCCAGCATATCGGCGCCCATTATGTGCGCTCCCCGCAGGGGGATGTGGTTTTTCTTGATACCCCAGGCCATGCGGCTTTCACGGAAATGCGTTCCCGTGGTGCCCAGGTTACGGACCTTGTTGTTTTGGTTGTCGCCGCGGATGACGGAGTCATGGATCAGACCAAGGAGGCGGTGAACCATGCCAGGGCAGCCAAGGTTCCCATCTTGGTGTGCGTCAACAAGATGGACAAGCCCGATGCCGACCCCATGCGGGTGAAAAGGGAATTGGCCGATCTGAATCTGCTCAGCGAGGAATGGGGTGGCGAGACCATCTTCTGTGAAACCTCGGCTAAAACCGGGGCAGGGATCGCCGAGCTGTTGGAAAGTATTCATCTCCAGGCTGAAATCCTTGAGCTGAAGGCCGATCCCAATCGGCGCGCCAAGGGGCATGTGATCGAGGCCCAGCTCCACAAAGGCCGCGGCCCAGTGGCTACGGTTCTGATCGAGCAGGGAACCTTGCGGGTTGGCGACGCCTGTGTTGCCGGGATATTTTATGGCAAGATACGCTCTCTGACCAACGATCGTGGCGAAAGTGTCAAGGAGGCCGGTCCGGCCATTCCTGTCGAGGTTCAGGGCTTGAGCGGTGTGCCGCGGGCTGGGGATGAATTTGTCGTCCTGCCCGACGAAAAGAGGGCCAGAAGCGTGAGTGCCGACCGGCAGCTCAAAAGCAGGGAGGCCGAACTGGGCACCTACACCAAGATTTCTTTGGATAATCTGTTTGATAACTTGCAGGCAGGAAAGATCAAAGAGCTGCGGGTTGCCCTGCGGGCCGACGTGCAGGGAACGTTGGAGGCCTTTAGCAAGGCCATCGATGATCTGGCAACCGATGAGGTCAAGGTCAAGATCCTCCATGCCGGCACCGGCACCATAACCGACTCGGATGTCTTGCTCTCCGCCGCCTCCGACGCCTTTATTATCGGGTTTAATGTCCGGCCCTCAGCCAAGGTGCAGGAACTTGCCAAGAATGAGAAGGTGGATATTCGCACCTATGACGTAATTTACCATGCCCTGGATGACATTAAAAAGGCCATGGTCGGCTTGCTTGACGCCCGCTTTGAGGAAAATGTCATCGGCACCGCCGAGGTTCGGGAAACGTATCAGGTCCCCAAGATCGGCACCATTGCCGGCTGCTATGTGACCGACGGCAAGATCGAGCGCAACGCCAAGGTACGCGTCGTGCGGGAAGGCGTGGTGATGTTTACCGGTCAGCTTGCCTCCCTGCGGCGTTTCAAGGACGATGTCAAGGATGTGCAGAGCGGGTATGAGTGCGGGATCGGGGTTGCCAACTATAATGACCTCAAGGTGGGCGATGTGCTGGAAGCCTTTGTTCTCAAAGAGCTTGCAAGAGAGCTCTAATGGCGGCCGGAAAAGCAAAATCGCGGTTTGGCCTGCCTGCCGGACTTGTCCGCAGTGAACCGAAAAGGCGGCCGATTCGGGTGGCCGATGCCATCAAGGCCGAACTTGCTTCGCTGCTTGTACGGAAAATCAATGACCCCCGCCTGTACAATATTATCATCACCTCGGTGGAGGTGAGCGATGATCTTGGACATGCCCGGGTTTTGTACAGTATACTGGGAGATGAAGAGCCTAAAAATGTTGCCAAGGGATTGGAGAGCAGCAAGGGCTTCATGAGAAGCAATCTGGCCAGGGCTCTGGAATTGCGGCATGTGCCGGTGCTTGATTTTCGGCTGGATCTCGCGGGCAAGAAGCAGGCTGAAATGGAACAGCTACTCAGGGAGATAATAAAAGACGATGACTCATCCCCGTGACGAGATTGTTCGGACCCTGAAATCGGCCAAAAATGTTCTGGTGGCCACCCATATCCACCCGGACGGTGACGCCCTCGGTTCGCAGATAGCCATGGGCAATGTCTTGCGCTCCCTTGGCAAGAACGTTTTTTTGTACGGTGAGGAGCAGGTCTCCCATCTGTACAAGTTTTTGCCGGGAAGCTCCCAGATCGAGTCGTTGCTTCCGGCCTTGAACGGCTTTGATTGTGCCGTGGCCCTTGACTGCGGTGATTGCCACAGGCTGGGCGAGGCCATGGACTCCCTGTTGACCGTGCATCCCTTTGTGGTTATTGATCACCATTCCGGACACCAGGAGTTTGGCGATCTCAGGTGGCTTGCCCCGGATCGGGCCTCCACCGGCGAGATAGTCTATGATCTGGCGGAAGCCCTGGGCGCCGAGTTGAGCTATGAGTCGGCCTATTGCCTCTACGCGGCCATTGTTTCCGACACCGGCTCCTTCAAGTATTCCTCTACCAGCTCTGACACCTTCCGTATCGCCAGTGAGCTTCTGCGTAAAGGGGTGAAGCCGGCGGAGGTTTCCGGCAAGCTGTTTGATAATTTCACGGTGAAACGCCTCAATCTCATGCGGATGGTGCTCGATTCGCTGCAATTGTATGCCGCTGATCGGCTGGCAATCATCGCGGCCCCGCGGGAGGTTTTTGTCAAAACCGGCACCACCCAGGCGGATGCGGAAACATTTATCAATTATCCGAGATCTCTCGATACTGTGAAGATTGCTGTTTTTTTAAAAGAAACGGAGAAGGATCTGATTTCGGTAAGTCTGCGTTCCAAGGGCACTGATTATGATGTGGCCCAGGTTGCCGCGGCCTTTGGCGGCGGCGGCCATCGCAATGCCGCAGGGTTTAAGCTCCATGATACAAGCATTGGCGAGGTCCAGGAAAAATTGTTGGCCAAATTGTTGCCCATGGTAGCAAGTTAAGAATATGGCGCTTGTGCAGGAGATGCCCGTCGATGTCCATGGGGACTCGGTCGGGAAGAAACCCCCATCTGAACCGGTCCTTGAGGCCGGTATTTTTTTGGTGGACAAGCCGGTGGGGCCGAGTTCCTTCCGGATGGTGCAATTGGTGCGCCGGGCGCTCTCCATAAAGAAAGTGGGACATGCCGGCACCCTTGATCCCTTTGCCTCCGGTCTGTTGATCATCTGTGTCGGCCGCCCGGCCACTCGCCTTATCTCGCAGTTCATGGACGGACGCAAGCGCTACGAAGCGGTACTCAGGCTTGGCATCGAAACCACCACCCAGGATCTTGAGGGAGAGGTTGTCGCCCAAAAAGAGGTTGGGGCCTTTGCGCGCGAAGAACTGGAGCAATGCCTGGCCGGATTCATGGGTGAGCAGTTGCAGACCCCGCCGCAGTATTCGGCGCTCAAGCACCTGGGAAAGCCCCTGTACCATTATGCCCGGAAAGGGATTGTCATTGAGAAGGCCCCGCGACCGATAACGATCTTCCGGTTGCAACTCCTGGAGGCCGGGCCAGATACCCTGCGCATCATGGTGGAATGCAGCAAGGGCACCTATATCAGAACCCTGGCCGCGGATATAGGCCGCGGCCTTGGTTGCGGCGCCCATCTTGTTGCCTTGCGGCGTCTGCAAAGCGGACCGTTCACCGTGGATGGCGCGGTGGATGGCGCTATCCTGCAAGACCCCATTTTGGCGCGACACGAGCTGTTAGCCAAGACCCTGACCGTGGAAGAGGTCTTGGTAATGCTACCCCGGCAAGAGTGAACATCGATTGGCAAAAAAGCACGCAATGACATTCAATTGACATTGGTGCAGAGATCATTTATTAAGAGGCGTACCCAATTAGGAATCGATGGTTGTAAAATTCTGTCGATCTCCCGAATTATTAATTTTAGTGCAACGAGGAAGTCATGACACTGCAAGCGGAACAGAAAAAAGAGATTATCACCCAATTCGCCCATCACGAGAAGGACACCGGCTCACCCGAGGTGCAGATTGCCCTGCTGAGTTCGCGTATCACCTATCTGACCGAGCATTTCAAGGAACATAAAAAAGACCATCATTCCCGTCGCGGACTGCTGAAGCTGGTCGGCCAGAGACGGCGTCTCCTGAATTACCTCAAGGGTAAAAACGTTGATCTGTACCGTGACCTGATTCAAAAACTTGGCATCAGAAAGTAAGATGCGATAACAGCCACCGCCGGATTTCTGGCGGTGGCTCCATTTTGCCCCTGCGCAATCAAGACCGCCGCTTCTGCGTGCGGTCGGGGCAGCGAAGACACCACCTTTCCATTGCGGTAAATGATAATGCGTCTGTCCGGCTTTTGTCGGACGACGTGGTTGCTGCCGGTAATGGAGAGGGCGGTTGTTAGAGGAGAGTATATGTTTAAAAAAGTAACGATTGATCTTGGCGGACGGCCCCTCACCATTGAGACTGGACGCTTGGCAAAACAGGCAAACGGCACGGCCCTGGTAACCTACGGCGAGACCGTGGTGCTGGTTACGGCCACCGCGGCCAAGGACCCCAAGGCGGAAATCGATTTTCTCCCCCTCACCGTGGAGTATCAGGAACGGTTCTATGCGGTGGGTCGTATCCCGGGCAGCTTTTTCCGGCGTGAAATCGGCCGGCCCAGCGACAAGGAAACCCTTTCCGCCCGTTTCATCGACCGTCCCCTGCGGCCCCTGTTTGTTAAGGGTTATCAGCATGAGACCCAGGTGATCGCCACGGTTCTCTCGGCTGATCAACAGAATGACCCCGATGTACTGGCCATGATCGGCGCCTCCTGTGCCCTGATTGTTTCCGACATCCCTTTCAACGCGCCGGTGGCCGGGGTAAAGGTGGGCTATATTGATGGTCAGTATGTGCTCAACCCCAGCCCGGAAGAGTGGGAAAAATCCCGGTTGAACCTCATCGTGGCCGGCACCAGAAATGCCGTGGTCATGGTCGAAGGCGGGGCGGACAGCCTCTCCGAAGCCGAGGTGCTTGAGGGCATCTTTTTTGGCCACAAGGCGTTGCAGCCCATCCTGGATATGCAGGAAGAGATGCGTGCCGCAGTGGGCAGGGCCAAGATGGCGGTTGCGCCGCCGGTGGTCAACGAGGCTTTGAAGGCCAAGGTGGCAGAGCTGGCCCGTGAAGGCATGCAGGCCGTCATTACCATGGCCGACAAGCAGGAGCGCAGCAATTTGTATCATCAGCTCCAAAAAGATGTCATTGCCGCCCTTGGCGATGAGTATGCCGATAGCCTCAAGGAGGCCAAGGAGCATCTCCATTCCCTGAATAAAACCATGATGCGTGACCGGATCGTCAAGGACCAGTGCCGGATAGACGGCCGCCGTTTTGACGAGATTCGCCCGATCAGCTGTGAAGTCTCGGCCCTGCCGAAAGTCCATGGCTCCGCTCTGTTCACCCGGGGTGAGACCCAGGTCATGGTTTCCGCCACCTTGGGTAGCGGCGATGATGAGCAGCGGGTTGAATCCCTCACCGGCATGTCCTTCAAGCGTTTCATGCTCCATTATAATTTCCCCCCCTATTGCGTTGGCGAGGTCCGTTTCATGCGTGGCCCCAGCCGTCGGGATATCGGGCATGGCGCCCTGGCCGAGCGTGCTTTGGCCGCCGTGTTGCCCAAGGGCGATGAATTTGCCTATACCATTCGTATCGTGTCCGAGGTCTTGGAGTCCAACGGCTCCTCCTCCATGGCCACGGTCTGCGGCGGCAGTCTTGCCCTGATGGACGCTGGCGTGCCGATCAAAAAACCGGTTTCCGGCGTGGCCATGGGTCTGATCAAGGACGGCGAGACCATCGTCATCCTCTCGGATATCCTGGGTGATGAAGATCATCTCGGCGACATGGACTTCAAGGTCACCGGCACCGACGAGGGCATCACCGCCCTGCAGATGGACATCAAGATCGAAGGCGTTTCCAAGGAGATCATGACCAGCGCTTTGGCCCAGGCCAGGGGTGGACGTCTCCATATTCTTGAGAAGATGAAGATGGCGATCGAGCAGCCCAGGGCAGATGTGCCTGATCATGCGCCCAAGATCTTCAGCCTCCAGATCAATCCCGACAAGATCCGTGACCTCATCGGCCCGGGCGGCAAGATGATCAAGTCGATCACCGCTGATTTCGGGATCAAGATGGATGTTGAGGATTCTGGCAAGGTGACGATTTTCGCACCCAACGGCTTGGTTGCCCAGGCGGTTATCGCCAAGGTCAACGAGATCGCCGCTGATCCGGAAATCGGCCGGATCTATGACGGCGTTGTCCAGAAGATCCTCGATTTCGGGGCCTTCGTTCAGATCATGCCGGGGGTTGACGGCTTGGTGCACATCTCCGAGCTTGACACCAAGCGGGTCGAGAAGGTCACCGATGTGCTCAAGGAAGGCGACGAGGTCCGGGTCAAGGTTCTGGAGATCGATCAGCGCGGCAAGATCCGCTTGAGCCGCAAGGCTGTCCTCCAGGAGGAGGCAGGTTCCTGATCCACCGCCTTCGGGTAATGTTTTAGATTCTTCCAAGGGGAAGGGGGGCGCTGCCCTCTTTCCCCTTTTCCGTATCGCACCGCAACCAGTAAGGAAAATCGTGGCCAACAGCTACCAGAAAACCGTGCTCGACAACGGCATCCGCATCGTCACCGAAAAAATTCCCTCCCGCACGGTTTCGGCGGGGATCTGGGTGGATGTGGGCGCCCGCGACGAACAGCCCGACAATAACGGCAGCGCCCATTTTGTCGAGCACATGCTCTTCAAGGGCACCACCAGCCGGACGGCCCAGGAGATTGCCCAGGAGTTCGACACCCTGGGCGGCATGTCCAACGCCTTCACCTCCGGCGAGACCACCTCCTATTACGCCACGGTCTTGGATGATCAGATGGAGCGGCTCATCGGGTTGATGGGGGATATCTTCCAGAATTCGCTCTTTGCCGAGGAAGAGGTGGTCCGGGAGCGGGAGGTCGTGCTCCAGGAAATGTCCATGGTGGAAGACACCCCGGACGATCGGATCCATGAGCTGTTCACCGGCGGACTCTGGGGGGAACATCCCCTCGGCTATACGGTGCTTGGACGGCGGGAGGTTGTGGCAGCCATGGATTCTGCAGGTCTGCGGGAGTATATGCGCCAACAGTACACCCCGGAGAAGATCGTCATCGCCGCCTCCGGCAATGTGGAGCACAAGCAGTTCTGTCACCTCTGGCAGGAGCAAATGGGCAACTTGGCCGGACCGCGCAAAGGTACCCGTCGCCAGCCGCCGCCGGTTCTTGCCCCGGCGCGCAAGCTCCACAAGAAGAACCTGGAGCAGGCCCACCTGGTGCTTGGCTCCTACGGCCTGCCTATTGTGGCCCCTGAACGCTATGCCCTGTATCTGTTGCACGTTCTTCTCGGCGGCAACATGAGTTCCCGACTTTTTCAGGAGGTGCGCGAAAAGGCGGGGCTGGCCTACTCCATCTATTCCTACCTCTCCTCTTTTACGGACAGCGGCTATCTCGGCGTGTACCTGGGGGTTGATCCTGCGGTGGTGAACAAGGCCATGGCCCTGGTCGCCAGGGAAATCAAGGGGTTGCGCCAGAGCACGGTTTCAGCGACAAAGCTCTCCAGGGCCAAGGATTACGCCAAGGCCGGGATCTTTCTCTCTGCCGAGAATATGGAATCGCGGATGACTCGGATCGCTAGAAACGAGTTGACCTTTGGTCGCTATGTCTCCTTTGACGAGGTCGCCGAGGGTTTTGACCGGGTGCGGCCAGAGGATATTTCCGAGCTGGCCGCGCTGCTTTTCAGCAGACCGCTGTCCGCCACGGTTCTTGGTCCTCTCAAGGTAAAGGATATCGACTGGCGCCCCCTTGATCTGGAGTAAACGTCCAGCAGCACCGCATCTGCTTCGCAGTCTCGCTGCGCTCGCTTAGCTGTCATCGGTCTGCTCATGTGCAATAGCACACTTCGCAGACCTCTTTCGCGCATCTGCGGCACTGCTGAACGTTTACATGGGTTTCCCTTTCTTGGTAACTGGTTACGACCTGGAGTAGAACATGATGGAAACACAGAGAGAAGAAACGCACATTATCCAGTTGTCTTGGCTCGACCCGAAAGGCCATGCCGATCTGCCCCTGCCTGCCTACCACTCCGAACTGGCCGCAGGCATGGATGTGGCCGCAGCCGTGGTTGAGCCGGTGGTGATCGGGCCGGGGGAAATTCGCTTGCTGCCCTCCGGCTTTGCCGTGGCTCTGGCTCCTGGCTATGAGCTACAGGTGCGGCCCCGGAGCGGGCTGGCCATCAAGCACGGAATCACCGTGGTCAACAGCCCCGGCACCATTGATGCCGATTACCGGGGCGAGGTAAAGATCGGGCTGATCAACCTGGGCCGCGAGCCTTTCACCATCCGGCGGGGCGACCGGATCGCCCAGCTGGTGCTGGCGCCGGTTTGCCGGGCTACGGTAGTTGCGGTGGACAAGCTTGATGAGACCCAGCGTCAGGACGGCGGGTTTGGTCATACCGGGATTTGAAAGGTAGAAGGGGCGAGTTGGCTGGTTGCCTCTTGGGTGCGATATGCGATTCTGTGTACTGGGCAGCGGCAGCAAAGGAAACGCGACATTTGTCGAGACAGGGGAAACCCGTTTGCTCATCGATGCCGGTTTTTCCGGCAAGGAGATCGAGCGGCGGCTGGCCGAGATTGGGGTTGCCCCGGAAACTCTGTCCGGCCTCCTCATCACCCACGAGCACGGCGACCATATCAAGGGCGCGGCGATTCTCTCCCGCCGCTTTCGCCTGGCGGTCTTTATCAACGAAGCCACCCTGGCCGCCGCCGGGTCGGTTTTGGATAACCTTCCGCAACCTCAAGCCTTTGTTACGGGCGAGACCTTTGTCTTTCAGGATTTTCAGATCCATCCCTTCGCCATCTCCCATGACGCGGCAGACCCGGTCGGGTTTTTGTTAAACAATGGCCGATTGCTCATGGGGTACTGCACCGATACCGGCGTGGTCTCTCGTCTCATGCAGCACCGGTTGAGCAGCTGCCACGGCCTGGTGCTTGAAGCCAACCACGACCCGGACCTGCTCCGCAACGGCCCCTATCCTCCCTCCCTGCAACAGCGGGTGCGGGGCAATACCGGGCATCTGGCCAACGCCGATGCTGCTGGTTTCTTAAGCGATATCCTCCACGATGGCCTTGAGCATGTAGTCTTGTCGCACATCAGTGAAACCAACAACCATCCAGATCTTGCCCAGGAAGCGATGGCCGCTGTTCTGGAAAGCCTTCGCGGGCAACGGGGCGATGATTGCCTGGTGCCCACAATCTCTCTCGCCCATCAGGACAGGGTGGGTGAGGTGGTCATCCTTGGTGGCAGGGGTAGGGCGATGATGCCTAGTAACCGCCGCCTGTGGCGGCTGGGTGCGACCTCCTGCGTGTTGCCTGCGGATATCATGACCAATGTCCGGGTGCTGGCACCCATGGTGGACGATGTTCAATTGCTCTTTTTTGAAAGCGCGGGCAAAAGCCTTCTGCCCCAGCCTTTGGATGTGCAGGAGCTGCGGGGTCTTGCTGATGAGCATGGCCTCAGCTATACCGTGCACCTTCCCACCGACCTGGCCTTGGGTGCGGCATCTCGGGTCGAACGGCAGGAGGGCATCGGTGAAATTCTCCGGCTCATGGCCCAGCTGGCGCCCCTTGCGCCGCAGAGTTTTGACCTGCATCTGGCCAGGGAGCCGAGTCTGCCCGAAGCGGCCTGGCTCGATAATCTGGCGGCCAGCCTCCGGGAATTGTCTGGTGCTTTGGGCGACGAGAAAAGGCTGGTTGCGGTCGAAAATATCGAGTATCCATTCGGGCTGGTGGCCTCTCTGGTTGCGGAGCACGGCTTTGGTGTTTGCCTTGATCTCGGGCATCTTGTCCACTACGGCCATGATTTGGAAGAAGGGCTGGCCTTGCTGCCCAGGGTTCGGCATCTGCACTACCATGGGGTTCGGGATGGCAGGGACCATCAGGCCCTGACCGATGTGGAGCAAGCTCGGATGCTGGGTCGGCGATTGGATGAAGCCGGGTATGACGGAGTAGTCACCCTGGAGATGTACAGCCTTGAAAAGCTGAAGGCATCGTTGGCGCTTCTCGATGAAGCGTGATAACCGCTTTAGCGGAAAATAAAAACACCCCTACCGCCTTGATCGGTGTGTGAGGCAAGGAAGGAGAATAGAGAGATGATACGAACAGCGGAAGAATTGCAGGCAGTATGCGCAGCCATTGAACCGGCCAGCGCAACGGTGTTGGCCCAGGCCCAGGCCAGGCTTGATAACCTGACCAAGCCCCTTGGCAGTCTCGGCAAGCTGGAGATGTTGGCGGCTAGAACTTGCGCCATACGGAGAACCGTTGCTGCCAAGGTGGAGAAGAAGATCATTCTTACCTTTGCCGGGGACCACGGCGTGGTGGCCGAGGGGATCAGCGCCTTCCCCCAGGAGGTTACCCCGCAGATGGTCCTGAATTTTTTGGCCGGTGGCGCTGGGGTTAACGTACTGGCCCGTCATGTGGGTGCCGAGGTGCGGGTGGTTGATGTGGGCGTGGCTGTGCCGATTGAGGCCGAGGGGTTGCGGCAATGCAAGGTCCGTCCCGGCACCGCCAATATGGCCAAGGGTCCGGCCATGAGCATCGACGAGGCGGTGGCTGCCATCGGGGTCGGCATGGAGATGGCCCGCGAGGCCATCGAGGATGGGGCCGAGATTCTGGGCACCGGCGACATGGGCATCGGCAACACCACCCCGTCCGCCGCGCTTTTTGCCGCCTTGCTGCCTGCCAAGGTGGCTGATGTGACGGGCCGGGGCACCGGCATCGACGATGCCATGCTGCAACACAAGATCGCAGTGATCGAGCAGTCTCTGGCCGTGAACAAGGAACAGTTGAATTCCCCCCTTGGGGCGCTGGCTGCGGTGGGCGGCCTGGAGATTGCCGCCATCTGCGGTTGTATTTTGGAGGCGGCTCGGAGCAGAATCCCGGTGGTGGTGGACGGCTTTATCTCCAGCGCCGGGGCCTTGGTTGCTCTGCGGCTTGCCCCCCATGTGCTGGACTACTGTTTCTTCAGCCATATGTCGGCGGAGCAGGGCCACAGGATCTTCTTTGAGAAGATGGGGTTGAGCCCGCTGCTGCATCTGGACCTGCGACTGGGCGAGGGAACCGGCGCGGCCCTGACCATGAATTTGGTGGAGGCGGGGCTTAAAATCATGAACGAGATGGCCACGTTCGGCGAGGCCGGAGTGAGCGAGGCCGATTGAAGAACATGCTGCTGTCCGCCCGGATCGCCATCGCTTTTCTCACCATCCTGCCTGCCAGGCTGCCTGCGGAGCTGCCCGCAGACGGGCTCAAGCGGAGTGCTGGATTTTTTCCGTTGGCCGGTTGGCTGATTGGTGGTTTTTTGGCCGGGTGTGCCTGGGTTTTTGTTTGGGCCGGACTGCCTTCGCTGGTGAGTGCAGTGCTGTTGGTGATCTGTGGAGCCTGGCTCACCAGGGGATTGCATCTCGATGGGTTGGCTGATCTGCTGGATGGCCTGGGCGGCGGGCAGACCCCGGAGCGACGCCTGGCGATCATGAAGGATTCGGCCACCGGTGCCTTTGGGGTGATAGGTCTGGTGCTGCTGCTTGTCTTGAAGGTTGCCTGCCTTGCCGCACTTGTCGCCAACGAAGAGGAGCCGCTTTTCTTTGCCCTATTCGCCGCACCGGTGGCGGCCCGCTGGGCCATGACCACCCTAGCCTGCGGTGTGCAATACCCGCGAGCCACCGGCACCGGTCACGCCTTTGTCGGCAAGGTCGGCTTAAGGGAACTGGCGTTGGGCACTCTCCTGCTGGCGCCGCTCATCTGGTGGAATTGGTCTGCTGGCCTGATTATCCTCGGTGCAGCAATGTTGCCTGCCGTCTGGCTCCGGTTCAAGGCGAGTAAGGCCCTAGGCGGCGTGACTGGTGATGTGTTGGGGGCTTCTTGTGAATTGGGAGAGATGTGCGGGTGGCTGGCGGCGGTGGTGATGTTTGTCGCTTGATTTGGTCTTTACTATTTTTTCGATTAACATTGAGGGCATAACGGCTGGACCGAGTTGTTGGGTATGCTCACGGCCCACCGAGACGGTTGGAGACAACGAATACGTCTACGCCACTCATTGAACACTCCTCACTCGAAGCAGCATTGCTTGTGATGACCTCTATCGTTTTCCCTGTTTTTTCAGTGAACATAACGTAGTGAATTTGGCGGTAGAGGTCTTTCCCGATTTGCTCTGATGCTAACCGAACAGTCTTTGTTTTTGTGAAGTCCAACCTACTATTATCGGTGAAGCCGGCATTTTCCAGATGGACAAATGCCATGCGCGTTGCCCATCTTTCGGTACCGGCACAATCCGGGTCTTTTGCCAAGGCTGGCAGTGAGGAGAGAGAAAGAAGTACAACTGTCACAGCGATTCTCATAATTCCTCCTTGTGTGCCCAACATAATATTCTCCAGATTATATGTTTAGTCTTGGTTTCTGGTTGTCGTAGAAAATAAGGGGATTGCTAGCCGCTACCGACCAACATCAGAATTTTAAAACCATCTCATTCCATTGCTAGGTTGTCAATAACGAAAAAAAGAGGGGGAGCCAATTGGCTCCCCCTCTTTTTTTAGAGCAACATTACAACGGCCTGAAACGGGAACCAGCCCCGTCGCCTAGCCGCCGTAATCTTACAAATTAAACAGCAAATCGCTATAGACCGGCACCGGCCAGAGATCAGCCGGCAGGATGGCCTCAAGCGCGTCGATGTCTCCGCGCAGGTCAACCATGGCGGGGAATACCTTGTCGCGGTAAGCAGCACCCTGCTTATCCACCGCGCTGATGGCTTGAGCCTTCAAGGTTTCTGCCTCCAGCTTGGCCACCTTCTTGCCTGCTGATTCAAGATGCTTGCCAACCTCTTCCAGCAGACCCTTCTGCACCGAGCCGTACTTGCCGGCTGCGGCCAGGGAGGCGCCGAGTTCGGCGACAAACTGGATGGCCGCCGGAATGAACTGGCGCTTGGTCATCTGGATGGCGGTCAGGGCCTCGATGTTGATGTGCTTGGCGTACTGCTCAACATAGATATCGTAGCGGGAATGCAGCTCATCCTTGGAAAGCACGTTGTATTTGCCGAACAGTTTGATCGCCTTGGGGGTGACAAAGGCTTTGAGCGCATCCACGGTGTTGCGGGTGTTTGGCAGGCCGCGCTTTGCGGCTTCCTTAGCCCACTCGGCAGAGTAGTTGTTGCCGTTGAAGATGATCCGGCCATGTTTGGTGATGGCGTCCTTGAGGATGGCTTGGATTTCCTTGTTCACGTCCTTGGCCTTTTCCAGACGGATGGCGATCTCTTCCAGGGCTTCGGCGGCAATGGTGTTCAGGGCCACGTTGGGGCCGGAGATGGACTGGGCGGAGCCAACCATGCGGAACTCGAACTTGTTGCCGGTGAAGGCAAAGGGTGAGGTCCGGTTGCGGTCGGTGTTGTCCTTGGGCAGCTCGGGCAGGGAATCGACTCCGATCTTCAGGGTCTGGGCGCCGCCCTTCTTGGTGATCTTCTCGCCCTTGGCCAATTTTTCCAGCACGTCGGAAAGCTCCTGACCCAGGAAGATGGAGATGATCGCCGGAGGGGCCTCGTTGGCGCCCAGGCGGTGATCGTTGCCGGAGCTGCCGCAGGTGGCGCGCAGGATGTCGGCATGGACGTCCACGGCCTTGATCAAGGCAGAGATAAAGACCAGGAACTGGGCGTTGTCCTCGGGGGTTTGGCCCGGCTCAAGCAGGTTGATGCCGTCGTCGGTGGAGAGCGACCAGTTGTTGTGCTTGCCGGAGCCGTTGATTCCGGCGTAGGGCTTCTCGTGCAGCAGGCAGACCATGCCGTGGCGCAGGGCCACCTTCTGCATGGTTTCCATGACCAACTGGTTGTGGTCGGTGGCCATGTTGGTGGTGGTGAAAACCGGAGCCATCTCGAACTGGGCCGGAGCAACCTCGTTGTGTTTGGTCTTGGAGGAGATGCCCATCTTCCACAGCTCGATGTCCAGATCCTTCATGTAGGAGGAGACCCGGTCCTTGATGGCGCCGAAGTACTGGTCTTCCAGCTCCTGGCCCTTGGGGGCTGGGGCACCGAACAGGCTGCGGCCGCAGGTCATCAGGTCGAGGCGTTGCAGGTAGTACTCTTTTTCCACCAGGAAGTATTCCTGCTCCGCGCCCACCGTGGAGCCGACGGTTTTGGAGGTGGTGTTGCCCATGGCCCGGAGTACGCGCAAAGCCTGTTTGGCCACTACGCTCATCGAGCGGAGCAGGGGGGTTTTCTTGTCCAGAGCCTCGCCCTTGTAGGAGCAGAAGGCGGTGGGGATGCAGAGGGTCACATCGCCGGATTCGTCTTCCTTGAGGAAGGCAGGGGAGGTGCAGTCCCAGGCGGTGTAGCCGCGGGCCTCAAAGGTGACGCGCAGGCCGCCGCTGGGGAAGGAAGAGGCATCCGGCTCGCCCTGGATCAACTGCTTGCCGGAGAACTCCATGATCACCCCGCCATCGTCGGTGGGGGAGATGAAGGAGTCGTGCTTCTCGGCGGTGATGCCGGTGAGAGGCTGGAACCAGTGGGTGTAATGGCTGGCGCCCTTTTCGATGGCCCAGTCTTTCATGGCGTTGGCTACAACGGAAGCGACATCCGGAGGCAGGGTTGAACCGGTGTTGATGGTTTTCTGCAGAGCCTTGTAGGTTTCCTTGGGCAGCCTTTCCTTCATGGTTTTGTTGTTGAACACATTGGTGCCAAAAAGCTCTGGCACGGTCATCATGCTCGGGTCGTAGTCGTTGCCGCAGTTGCAATTGTCACTCATTGTGTTTCTCCTTATTTTTTTGGTGCTGAAGGGTAAGGTTGAAAACCTCCCACGCCCGATGCAGAAGGGGATGGGCATCCGTTAAAGCCAACCGCTGGCGGCTGGCGTTGTTCCTGTGCCAAAGGTCTTACCATTGCAGTCTTGCTCCTGCCCCGGTCTCGTTTTCCGCGACATGGAGAAGGGCCTTGGAGATCTCTTCCTGGAAGGAAGGGTTGTTGATCTTGGTGGCAAAGCCGTCAAGGGTATAGAAGACGTCCACCACCTGATCGCCATCCGAGCTGATTCTGGCCCGGTGGATGTTGAGTTCGAAATCGGCCAGGGTCCGGGTGATGTCGTAGAGCAGGCCGGGCCGATCATTGGCAAAAACTTCGATGATCGTAAACTGCTCCGAGGCCATATTGTCTATAACAACCCGCGGGGCGGCCTGCACGTTTTTTTGACCGGTTCCGCGGAAGGCGGTGCGGAATTTTTCGACCAGCCGGTGGCTGAGGCCCAGTCGGTTTTTTATGGCCAGATTGAGATCCTCGCCCAGCGCCTGCCAGTCTTGCTCCGCGTAGGTTTGCTCCGCGGCGGGGCGGACATTGAGCACATCCACCACCGTGCCGTCTTCCCAGGTGAATATCTGGGCGCTTACAACATTGAGGCCATGCAGGGCCAAGGTTCCGCAGATCTTGGCCAGCAGGCCGGTGGAGTCGTGGGCCATCACCAGAACCGACCAGAACAGGGTATGATCGGTGGGTTCGGTGATGGCCTGTTTTTCGTTTTTCAGCCCGGCGCGCAGCCG
Organism: Desulfurivibrionaceae bacterium; assembly: GCA_041671085.1. Taxonomy (GTDB): domain Bacteria; phylum Desulfobacterota; class Desulfobulbia; order Desulfobulbales; family Desulfurivibrionaceae; genus Thiovibrio. The sequence goes on from JBAZCG010000025.1 coordinate 31,639, forward strand.
GAGATGGTGAGCCACCTCTTCCGGGGGAAAGCTCAACAGGTATTCCTCCGGCAGGATTTTGTAATCGCTCGGGGCGGCTTTGCCCATCAACGCACGAACCTGGTCAAGCATCCATTCGGCGCCCTGGCGTTTGTCTGGAAGCACAGTGTCTTTTCTCTCCAGCAGATGGGCGATTTTGAGGGAGATCTCCAGGAGGAGGGCCCCCTTCCATTCGCTCCAGGCCGTGGGGCCGGTGGCCTTGGCGTCGGCGATGGAGAGCAGATAGAGCATGGTCAACCGCTCCGGGCTCTGGATCTGCTCGGCGCATTGCCGGAGAAAGGCATCATCCTCAAGGTCGCGGCGCAAGGCGGTCACGGTGAGGAAAAGATGGTTTTTCACCAGAAAGCTGAGACAGGCTGTTTCAGCCTCGGTCAGTCCAAGGCGTTTGCCCACTTCGGCGGCAAGTGTGCTGCCCCGCTGGGCGTGGTCTTCGTGGTGGCCCTTGCCGATGTCATGCAGGAGGGCGGCCAGCGCGAGGACATGGGGGGATTCGACGCCAGCGAAAGGGGTTTTGCTTAAGGAAAGTTTTTTGAGCTCCGCCACGGTTTGCAGGAGGTGCCGGTCAACCGTGAAAACATGGTAGACATCGTGCTGGGCCAAGGCGCGAATCTGCTCGAATTCCGGGAGGTAGGCGGTGAGCAGCCCGGTGTCCAGCATGACCGACAGGACAGCGAGCACATCTTTTGCGTTTTCCAGAACATCGAAAAAGGCCTTGGCCATGCGTTTTGAGTGGCGGATTTTGTCGTCCACCAGATGCAGATTGGCGGTAACGATCTTCCGGCTGCGATGATGGATCTCAAGGCCTGTTTTACCGGCATGGGAAAACAGGCGCATCAGCAGGTAGGGGCGTTTTTCGATCAGCGCCTGGTCGGTGAGGTGGAGGCGTTCCTGCCGTACCGTGATTCCTGGCTCAATGGTCTGCTCGACCGGATTGGCGCGCGGCGAACCCAGGGTCTCATCGACATGTTCAAAAAACAGGTCGGTGGTGGTGGCGACGGTCTGTAGATGCCGGTAGAGATCTTGCATGAAGCGCTCAACCCCCAGGGTGCCCCGGGTGTCCGAGTACTTGAAGGCCTTGGCCATCTCCACCTGATATTCGAAAAACAGCTGGTCGTTTTTTCGGCCGCTGAGATAATGCAGTTGGTTGCGGATTTTGATCAGGGAATCCCATGCCTGGGCAAAGGCTTCTTTTTCCTGGGGCGAGATCAGGCCGGCCTCTTCGATGTCGCGCAGCTCTTGCAGGCCGAAGAGGGCGCGGCTTGTCCAGATCATGGCCTGGATATCGCGGAAGCCGCCACGGCTTTCCTTGATGTGCGGTTCCAGTTGGTAGCTGTGCATGCCATACCGGTGGTGGCGTTCGTTGCGGTGCTGCATCATGTTTTGCAAGAATTCCCGTCGGTGTCCTGCTATCAATTCCCGGTGGAAGGCCTGCCGCATTGAAGTGAAAAGCGGCTGTGAGCCTGCCAGATGGCGAGCGTCCAGCAGGGCCACCTGAAAAAAGAAGTCCTGCCTGGCATCGGCCAGGCAGGCATCCGGGGTTCGCACCCCGTGTCCGACCTCAAGGCCCGCATCCCACAGGGGATAGAACAGGGCCTCGCTCACCGCTCCGAGGCGATTCTCGGCCTCGGGCGTATGGAGCAGGAGCAGGTCGATGTCCGAATAGGGAAACAGCTCTCTTCGGCCATAGCCGCCAAGGGCTACAAGGCTCATTCCCTCTGCGGCCTCGGGGCAGTTGGCGAAGAGGCAAACAAGATAGTCGTCGATGAGCTGCGAGTGTTTGTGGAGCAGGGCCTGACCGCTCAGGCCCTGTCGCCAGAGATATTCCAGGGCGTCCCGCTTTGCCCGCAGCTCAACATCGACCACCACCTAGATCGCCTCTTTCCCGGTTTCCCCAGTGCGGACGCGGATAACCTCTTCCACCGGCAGGACAAAGATCTTGCCGTCGCCGATCTTACCGGTGTTGGCGGTTTCCCTAATCTTGGTGACCACAGCCTCCACCATGGAGGCCTCCACAATGATCTCGATCTTGACCTTGGGGATGAAATCGACGATATATTCGGCGCCGCGGTAGATTTCTTTATGCCCTTTCTGGCGACCGTAGCCCTTGACCTCGGAGATGGTCATACCTTTGATGCCCATCTCGTTCAAGGCGTCCTTGACTTCGTCCAGCTTGAACGGCTTGATGATTGCCTCGATCTTCTTCATGCAATTCTCCTTTTCTGGTAACTGTCCAGCAGCACCACATCTGCTTTGTCATCGGCCTGTTCATGTGCACTAGCACATTTCGCCGACCTCTTCCGCACATCTGCAGCACTGCTGAACAGTTACATTTCGTTGGTTGTTCCCACGTTCCGACTCACAGTAGCTACACGTTGTTAGAGTGAGTAACCGATTTCGCTGTGCTGGGTCAGGTCCAGACCCTGTTCTTCTTCTTCCTTGCTTACCCGGAGACCGATCACCAGGTCAACAAACTTGAGGATGATGAATGTTACCACAACCGAGTAGGCTATGGTTGTAAAGGCGTCCATGGCCTGGATGCCCAGAAGCTGCGGATTGCCGAAAAAGAGGCCGTCCTTGCCCGCGGCATTGACTGCGGTGGTAGCGAACAGACCGGTTGCCAGAGCGCCCCAGAGACCTCCGACGCCATGGACTCCGACCACGTCAAGGGCATCGTCGTAACCGAGGCGGCTTTTGGCCAGAACCGCGAAGTAGCAGAGGGCGCCAGCCACCAGGCCAATGAGTATGGCCGAGGTGGGTCCGACAAATCCGGCTCCTGGGGTGATGGCGACCAGACCGGCGATGGCGCCGGAGGCAGCGCCCAGGGTGGTGGGTTTGCCCTGCACCAGCCATTCCGCGATCAGCCAGGAGAGCAGCGCCGCGCCGGTGGCGACCTGGGTGGTGAAAAAGGCGTTGACTGCGACGCCGTTTGCCGCCAGGGCGCTGCCGGCGTTGAAGCCAAACCAGCCGAACCAGAGAATGCCGGCGCCCAGCATGGTCATGGTCAGGTTGTGGGGATGAAACGACTCCTTGCCCCAGCCCTTGCGTTTGCCGAACATCAAGGCAGCAACCAGGGCTGCCGCGCCGGAGTTGATATGGATGACGGTGCCGCCTGCGAAATCAAGACCGCCGTGGCCGCTGACCCAGCCCCCGCCCCAGACCCAGTGGCAAACGGGCAGATAGACCAAGGTGCTCCAAAGGACGGTGAACAGAAGAAAGGCCGGGAATTTGACCCGTTCCGCAAAGGTGCCGGTGATCAGCGCCGGGGTAATGACGGCGAACATCAACTGGAAGGCGCAAAACAGCAGATGGGGGATAGTTGCCGAGTACTTTCCGGGTTCAAGACCGACCCCAGCGAGACCCGCCCAGTCCAGATTGCCGATCAGGCCGTTAACGTCAGGGCCAAAGGCCAGGGAGTAGCCGTAGACCACCCAGATGATCGAGACAACACCAAGGCAGACAAAACTTTGCAGAACTGTGCTGAGCACATTTTTTGAGCGAACCATGCCGCCATAAAAAAGGGCCAGGCCTGGGGTCATCAGCATGACCATGGCGGTGGCAATCAGTATGAATGCGGTATCACCTGTGTCCATAAGTATATCCTCTCTCTGTGCTCATAGTTTGAAGTTATTCATTTGTTAGTGGGTAGCTATGCATGCTGAATGAGAACAAAAGCAAATGTCGTGCCAAGGAGTTTGTTTTGTGTAACATGCTGAATTTGTGTGAATATTGTCGTCATGTCTGGTTTTGTCAGGACGTGAAAAAGTAACAAAAAAGTACGAATGGTTAGGTGTGAGTACAAATTTGTAATTTTATTCTTTTGGGAAAGAGAGTCAGGAGAGATGGTACTGGTTGAAGATGATTGATTCGATGGGAGCCTCAGGCCATTGTTTCAGGAGCCAGGCGCGCAGTTCTTTGTTCATCTCGCCACGGGCCAGGGAAAACCGACGTAACTCTTCAAGAGGCTTGTTCTGGAAAAATTGATAGATGATGTCGCGGACAAAGATCTTTTTTTCGGCCGGGGGATCTTCCTGGTCATTCAGGGAGGCAATGAGGGTGATATCAACGAGGGCAAAGGTTACAGGCTGATCACTGGCCGGGTTGTTTATCGGGATTATGAAAGCTGGGAAGGCCCATTTTTTTCTGACTTTTCCCGGGTGGAGTTGGCTGGCTTGGTTCATTTCACCTGGGGGAGCTTCTGCGCTTGTCAGCTTGTCAGGGGAAACGATGGCAGTGCCGGGATGTTGCGACGGTGAGGTGGATGACTGGAGAAGGGCTGGGGGGGGTGGGGGCGTGCTACTCAAGGCGAACATGATGCCAACGAGGAGAAAAGGGAGGGCATACAGGGGGATGCGTACAAAAATTGGAAAGGACTGGAGACGGGTGAACTG